>JANYCP010000379.1 GCA_025360265.1 Gemmatimonadota bacterium | reverse complement strand
GCGGCGCTCCGGCTTCAGCTGGAGGATGATCGCCTGCGGGCGATGGCCACACTGGCCGACGTTCGCCCGGACCTTGACGCGCCCGTTGTGGCGCCTGAGTGACGATGCTTTCTACGATTCGCAACCGAATGATCGTGATCGGCCTGATGGTTCTTGGCTCGATCTACTCCCTGTTCCCGAGCAATGGCACTGTTCGGGTGCGTAACGCGCAGGGCGTGATGCACGATACCGTCCAGCGCCGGGTCCCGATCAAATACGGACTCGACCTGCAGGGCGGCATGCACCTCGTGCTCACCCTCGACACCAGCATGGTCAAGTCGACGAATTTCAAGGAAGACGTCGACAAGGCCGTGATCGTGCTGCGCAAGCGCATCGACGAGTTCGGCGTGAGCGAGCCGCTCATCCAGAAGGTTGGCACCGACCAGATCATCGTCGAACTTCCGGGGCTCGATAACCCGAAGCGCGCGATGGACGTGGTCGAAAGCCAGGCGTCGCTCGAATTCCGCCTCACGGACAAGAGCGGCGCGTTTGACGCGGCCATTCCGCTTATGGACAACGAGCTGCGGCGACTTGGCGTCAAGAGCACCAGCGGTGTTGCCGCAGCCGGGAAAGGCGTTGCGGCGCTGCTCAATTCGGACAGCGGCAAGAAGAAGGGCACTGACTCGGCAGCCAAGGGCGACACGACTGGCGCCCGAATCCTCGGCGACCTGATTCGCCCCGCCGCCGAACTCGGCATTCAGCCCATGCCGGGCGAGTATGCCGTGACTGAGACGGCGTACCCGCGGGTCGACTCGATCCTGATGAACGTGCCCGAGGTCAAGCGCCTCTGGCCGCGCGGTGTCCAGTTTTTCTGGTCGCGCGCGCCGATTTCCGTTGGCACCCAGCAGGTGCGATTGCTGTACGCGCTTGCTGACAAGTCGATCGTCGATGGCAACATGCTCACCGATGCCACGGCGCAAATCGACCCACTCACCCAGAAGCGGATCGTCAACTTCACATTGACGCGCGCTGGCGGCCGAATCTTCGGCGCAGAGACCGGGCGTCACGTCGGCGACTTCATGGCGATCCTCCTCAGTGGCAAGGTCGAGGGTGCACCACCAGTCATCAACAGCCGAATCGATCAGCACGGTCAGATCGAGATGGGCAATCGCTCGCTCGCCGAAGCGAACGATCTCGCGCTTACGCTGAAGGCTGGTGCGCTGCCCGTACCTCTCAAGGTGATCGAAGACTTCCAGGTTGGCGCCTCGCTCGGTGCCGACTCGATCAAGGACGGCATCACCGCCGGTATCGTGGGTTCGCTGCTCGTAATCATCATCATGATCGGTTACTACCGTTTCGCCGGCGTGCTTGCAGTCGCGGCGCTTGCCCTCTACGTGCTATTCACGCTTGCTGGCCTCGCCTCGATCGGTGCGACGCTTACGCTGCCGGGTCTTGCCGGCCTCGTGCTCTCGATCGGCATCGCCGTCGACGCCAACGTGCTGATCTTCGAACGCATTCGAGAAGAGCTCATCGCAGGGCGTTCGGTGCGGCTCGCGGTTGAGGAAGGTTTCAAGCACGCGATGAACGCCATCATCGACTCGAACGTGTCGACGGTGCTGACCGCGCTCTTCCTCTTCCAGTTCGGTACCGGCCCGGTCAAGGGCTTCGCGGTGACGCTGATCATGGGTATCGCGGCGTCGATGGTGACCGCCGTGTTCGTGACCAAGACGTTCTTCCTGATGTGGCTCGATCGCCGTCCCAACGCTACCACGCTGAGTATCTGATATATGGTCCGCATCTTTGCACACGCGAAGTACGATTTCATCGGATTCCGCACCAAGGCGATCCGTGCCACGGTCGCACTCCTGCTGATCGGGCTCGTGGCCATGGCGGTCCGCAAGATCAATTACTCGGTGGAATTCACTGGCGGCACGCTGCTGCGGATTGCATCCACCAAGGGTCCGATCCAGGTGGACGCAGTGCGCGCCGGCCTCGAGACAGTCAAGATTCATGACGCCGAGATCACGCCGATGGATGCAGGTCAGTACATGATCCGCGGCACGGTGACCGGCGCCGATCCCAACAACACCGAGATCACCGCACGGGCAATGGCGACTGCACTCGACCAGGTGCTCGGCAAGGACAATTGGCGGAACGACGGCTCGCACTCCGTCGGACCAAAGGTCGGTGGCGAACTCCGCACCAAGGCGTTCCTGGCGATCTTCCTGTCATTCTTCGCCGTGCTGGCCTATCTCGCCATCCGGTTCGAGTGGCGATTTGGGGTCGCCGCGGTTGTGGCGACGTTCCACGACATCGTCCTGACTATCTGCTTCATCGCGGTCATGCGACTCGAAGTATCTCTCGTGGTGGTGGCCGCAGTGCTGTCGATGGTTGGTTACTCGCTCAACGACACGATCGTGATCTTTGACCGGGTGCGCGAGAATATGCGCAAGAACCGGCGGGACCAATTGGTGTCGGTATTGAATCAATCCATCAACGAAACGTTGCCGCGCTCGGTGCTGACGCACGCAACGGCACTCGTGACCCTCATGGCGCTGACGGTTTTCGGCGGACCGGTGATCCGGCCGTTCGCGCTGGTGATGTTCTTCGGTGTGTTCACTGGAACATTCTCGTCGATCTTCATTGCGGCACCAGTGCTCCTGATCGTCGAGACCAAGTGGCCCGGCATGGATGGGCGCGGTGGTAAGGCTGGCGCGAGGGGCGTAGCGGCGCGGCCCAAGCCGGCCTGATCAGTGTTGATCGACACGCACTGCCATCTCACGGATCCGGCGTTCGACGCCGACCGGACCGAGACGGTGGAGCGGATGCGCGCGGCCGGTATCGGTCGCGCGCTTGTCGTTGAGAGCCGGCTGCCCGAGTTCCCACGCACGCTCTCCTGGGTCGGCAACGATCCGACCCTCGGCGTGGCGACCGGCTGCCACCCGCACGACGCTTCCTTGTGGGGTGACGCGGTGCGGCAGCAGGTCATCGATGCTTGGCAACTCCCCGCGGTTCTCGCCGCCGGTGAAATCGGACTCGACTATCACTACGACCACTCGCCGAGAGACACGCAGCGCCGAGCGTTCTCGGAGCAGCTCGGTCTCGCAGTTGACGCCGGCCTGCCAGTGGTGATCCACGCCCGGGAGGCCGACGCAGACGTCGTTGCGGTGCTTCGCGAGCAGCCGGGCGCCACGATCGTCCTCCATTCTTTCTCAAGTGGCCCCGTATTGCGTGACGCCGGCCTGGATCTCGGCTGGTATTTCTCCTTCAGCGGCATGGTGACGTTCAAGTCGTGGACTCAGGCCGATGTCGTCCGGCTGGTGTCCGCCGAGCGATTGCTGATCGAAACAGACTCGCCGTACCTGGCGCCGGTTCCTCACCGCGGCAAGCGCAACGAGCCGGCTTTCGTCGCGGCGGTGGCAGCGAAAGTGGCTG
>JANYCP010000360.1 GCA_025360265.1 Gemmatimonadota bacterium | reverse complement strand
AGGCTCGCAGAAACTGAAGATCGAGTCCCGCGAGAGGTTGTTGATCGGCGACGAAGCGACGATGCCGCCAGCTTTCCGCATCCGCACCGGGATGTGCAGCCGGTAATGCGACAGGACGTAATCGAGCCGCTTGAAATGTTCGGCGAGTCGTGCGCCAGATGGCTGCCCGTCACGCACGTCGCGTTCAACGAGATGATCGCGAACCCAAGTTCCTGCTGTTGGGCCAGCTACTTTTTCGGCAGCCTTCAGTTCTCCAGGCGTGAGGAACCATTGAAAGTGCCACGCCACCTCGGCCCGGGCGGCGGTGTCATGCGCCGCGCCAACGGCCGCGACGAAATGCTTCACACCGTTGATGGTGTCGTTCTCGCGAAACGAGATACGCGCCAAGCGCACCAGCTGCCACGTCGAGTCGAGGCCACGAGTCAGTGCCTGCGTCGCACAGGTGCGCACTGTCGCAACATCGCCGGCCCGCAGCGCGTGTTCTGAGCAGGCGCGGAGCACCGCCGGCGTTGCGACACCCGCGGCGTGCGCCTTCAGCACGCCGGCCACCGCCGGGCCATCGGCGTCGAGATCGTCGAGTACCAGTGTGGCAAGAATTTCTGCCGCGCGGGCGTTGGTCGGCTCGATCTTGAGGGCCTCGAGCATCGCGTGCTCACCGCCAAGTGACCACGAATCGCCGGCTACCATCTCAAGTCCGACGCGCGAGAAGGCGCCATCGCCCTCGAGCGCGCCGCGCACACAACCAAGTGCCGCCCAGGTGGCAGCCGTGGCCTTGGAGTCGTGCGCGTCGAACGAAATCGAGTTCTCGCGGGCGAGCAATCCGTCGCGATCGAGCTTGCCGGGGTCGCCGCACGTCTTGTCCACAGTCTGTCGCAATGTTGCGGACACACCAGGATGTTCCATGAGAGGGAAATTCTGCGCTGGCGGAGTCTGCAAAGCGGCCAGAAGAAAGATCACGAACGCTCCATTTCAGTCGAGGACCAGCAGCACATGACGATGCACCAGCACCGCACCGCGAGCATCGGTGAGTCGCACTTCGAGGCGATAGCCTCCGCGGTCGAGTCTCGAAACGTCGAGCGTCGGAGCCACTTCATTGATTCCGCGCTGGACGGCTTGATCAAAGGATACCTGCAATGCGGCGGAATCCTTCGCCACGCCATCCTCGACCCGGTAGAGCGCGACCGTGGTCCGCAGGTCGGCACGGGTGGCGGCGCTCCGGATCTGATAATAGAGCGATACCGGCGCGACGCGACTCACGGCGCCGGTTGGAGCCAGCGGGATGGCGACATTGTGCAGATTCCACGTCACTCCCTGCACCTCGAAACCGAGGACAAGATCGGAGAGGGCCAGCGACCCGGTCGCGAGCCCGGGAGTGGCGATATCGTACGCCCGACCGCGCCGCTCGTCCTGGGATACCACGACGCTCCAGGCATTCACTCCTGGGGTCGAGCTGGTCGTCAGAAAACCAACCAGATTGGGGCGCCTGAGCGAGGTGTCGGGGAGCACGAACCGCCGCACCAGCGCAGTGTCGGTCCATTTGTCGGCGCCGGTGTCCCACTGCCGCACCTCGAGGTGCACCACTGCCGTGCGCGATCCGGCGTCGTCCACAATCGACAGATCCTTGATCGGCAACGCGTAGGTCACGAGCGCGATCGACGCAGAGCTCACCGGGTCCCACAGGCGATGGAGATTCGAGACGAGCGAGAGCGGATGTTCGGTGCGCGGTGAGTTGTCGTCCTTGGTGGTGGCGACGGAGATGTACTCGGCGTCTTCCTTGTGGAGGCGTGTGATGTCTTCGGGATGGATCAAGTCCCTGCCCCCACCCTTCCATGCAGCATAGGAGAGTTCGGTCATGTTGCATCGCTTGGTGTCGACGCCACAGAAATACGAACCGAGCACGCCTTCGACGAGCCGCGTTGCCTCACCCGAGCCCGAAAACATCTCAACCTCGAAGCTGAGTATCAGGTTCTTGCCGTCGAGTTTGTACGCCCATATCTCCCGGTGATTCTTCCCGGGCCCTCCGCTGTCCCGACAAACCGGATTGGCGATGTTCCTTACCAGCGGCGGACCGAAGCGCATCCAGACCACACCGCGATCGTCATAGTCGGTCTGCCAACGCTTGTAGAATCGCCACTCTGTCGCGGAAAGCATACCCGCTTCGCACTGTGATCGCACGGCATTGTCGTTTTCGACTCTTGCCGATCCGTCCATGCTCGGTCCACGCATCATTTCCCGGGTTCGACGCGATACGTCAAGTCGAAAGTTCGCCCCCACGTATTCGAGCCGGTTGAAATGCTCGGCGAGGCGCGCACCAAAGGGCTGGCCATCCCGCACGTCGCGCACGATCACCTTGTCGCGAATCCAGTGACCGCGTCCGCTATCGGGCACGGTGAGCCACGCCTCTCGTTCCTCTGGCGTGAGAAACCATTGCAGGTGCCAGTTCACTTCCTGGCGGGCAAGCGAGTCTCTCGCCACATCGGCTGCCTGGGTAAACACCTTGCCACCGTAAGCGGTGTCGGCAACGCGGAATGCCAGTTGCGCCAATCGCATCAGGTGCCAGGTGGAATCGGATCCCGCAGTCAGTGCCGCTTCCGAACAACGCCGTGCCGCCGTTTCGGCAAAAGTGCGAAGCCCCAACTCAGCGCAGGCACGGAATACAGCGGGCGACTTCACGCCGTGCTCCACGGCCGCCAGCAGGCTCGCCGTGGCCCCCTTGAGATCGTCGGGGATGTTGTCGTCGAGGGCAAGCAATCCAAGCACCTCGGCCGCCCGCACATCGCCGGGGCGCTCGGCGAGCACTGCCTGCAGCGCCCGCTCACCGCCCTGCGCCCAGGAATTCCCGGCAATCATTAACGGACCGTCATGCGAAAGCGCCCGCTCGCCGGCCAGAAGTCCCCGCGCGCAACCGAGCGCGAGCATCTTGTCGGCTGGAACGTGCGAGCCGCGCGCTTGCCAGGCCGCTTCGCGCTCCCGCTTGAGGAGTGAATCGAGGTCGAGATGCGGCTTGACGCCGCACGCGCGTTCCACCGAGCCGCGCAGGTCGGCGAATGTTCCGGGGCGATTGATCTCCGGAAATTCCTGCTTGGGAATCTCCTGCATCAGCGCGAAGAGGAGGATCACGGTTTCACAATCGTCAGGTCTCGCGCGCGCATCGCCGACACACCAGCATGCGTCACGGTCACAGTGAGGCGATAGGTACCTGGCTTGAGTTGCGCGAGGCCAATTGACTTGCGTGCCGCCGTGGTCGGCGTGGCTGCGCGGTCATTCGCTTCCACCTGGATTGCCGGTAGTCCCTTGGCGTCAGGATCGGTTACCGTGACGACGGTGCGGTATTCATCACCGGCCTTCACGCCTCGCACTTCGTAGTAGAGGTCAGCAGTGCTGCCGACCCTCCACGCCGCGAGCACACCGAGCGGAAATGCGTTGCCATCCGGGGCGGTCCATGAAAGCCCGTTGGCGGCGCCCAGCACGAGATCACTGAGCATCAGTGGCGAGTTGTCGTCGACGCGAATCGGCGTGAGCAACGCGTAGGCGCCGAGCGAGTCGCCGGGTTGCCACATCTTGACAGCAACCTGCCAGCTGCCGGGATCGACAGCGAATTCGAACGTACCGGACACGTGGCCGCGGGCGCCTGCACCGGTGCGTGGTGCGCCGAACTCGCGCACCGTGTCGACCGAGAACGATTTCCCGCTTTTGAGATCGTAGCCGACCACGCGAGCCGCTACGCGATAGGTGGTACTGCCGTCGGCACGCCGTGTCGGCGTGAGCGAATCGAATGGAATGGCATAGCTCACCAGCGTCTCGCCAGTGCGATCAACACCAGCTCCGAGACCGAACGCCTGGATCACGGCGTTCCACGGTCGCGGGACAAATGGCGTGTGGCTGTCGGACTTGGTGGCCACGTCCGCATCGGCGCGGCTGATGCGGATCATGGGGGTCACGTTCTCCCAGCATGATGGACGCAACTTGCTTGTCGTTTCATAGAGTAGATCGTGCGCCGCAGCGGCGTACTCCGGCGTGAGATCGGATCGCGCCGACCAGGCTTTGGTCCCGCTGTCGACCGGCAGGTAACTGGTCAGCGTACTGGGGGTTCGCAGACCGAGCGCGCAGCTGCCACGACAATTCATCACGCGTCAGCGGCCACCAAACCAGTAGAGCCACGAATCATTCGGCCCACTCGGCGCAACGGCCGCTCCCTCAACGCTGAACGGGATACACCAGAGGTCTTTGGGCGGCTCCGGGACTTTACCGTCATCGAAGACTGCAACCGCTCGTGGTAGCGGAGGATTGGTCAATGCGAAGCCTGCCTCTTCCTCGGCTGTGTGCGGGTTGTACACCACGCGATATGGCGAGCCATGGTGAAGGTAGATCAAGCCGCGGTGATCGAGCAGAGGTTCGAGATGACGCGAGTTCTTGGGGTGTGTCGGCTGCTCACGACTCAATAGCTCGTACAATTCCGCATCCTTCGGAATGCACGGATCCATCCCTTCAAAGCTGAATTCAGCTCGCGTGAACTCATTGAGTCGCCACGGATCAACGACTCGGAAATGCGCAAACGCAGAATTCCAGCGCCGGAAATGCTCGATCAGACTCTCTCCGGGAAAGTTGGCGGCCGCTGCGTCGCGACGCAGCCAGAAATCGCGGAGCCAAGGCATGACCGAATCGGCCAGCAAGCGATTGAACTGCGCCAGTGTGTCGGGCGACAGTATCCACGCCAGATCGTGGCGATAACTCTCGCGACCGGTTGCCGTCAACTGCTCGACACCACGCCAGTACGCATTGAACGCACCGGCGGAATCATGGAGCGCCTGCAGCGTACGGGCGAGCTCGAGCTGCAACCGAGACCGGTCGCCGCCCGCCGCCAGTGATCGATCGAAGAACGCGAGCGCACTTTCGTACTTGAGCGCAGTACGAAGTCGTCGAGCTTCCACAAGCAATGCATCCGGCTCCGGATCGCGTCGCGCCAGCAACGTCTGTAGCATTGCCGTTTCGGGCGGGCGCAGTTCGCGATCTCCCTCGGGCACGAGCACATCAAGCGCGAGTCGCCTCGCCTCCGACATGACAGGGTCGGCCTTGATTGCAGCGGCGAGATGTCGCATTGCCGCATCGATGTACTGCTCGCCCTGCTGCACGCCGCTCGAGAGCTTGAACTCGGTGCCGCTGTCGCTCATCTGAAAGAGCGCCCGCGCCAGCAGGAACTCGGGCCACGCCCAGTCCTTATGCGTGTGCGCCACGGCGTCGAGCCGGATCAGGGCGAGTTCACTGGCACCGCGATCGTGGGTGAGCGCCGCGCGGCGCAATTGCGCCATGGCAATACGGAGATCGTTGACACCGGCGGTGGCGTGGGTTGCGTGTAAGGCAAATCGTTCAAGCACCGCGGGATTGGAAATCCCACTGACCGAATCGTCCCAGCGCGCGAGAAGCATCCACTCAGCCGGCGACTGCGCACCGACCGCGCCCGTGGCGCAAAGCAGAATGATTGCAATTGTGAACGATGCACTTCGCATGGAGACCGAGGTCCTTCGCTTCGCTCAGGATGACAGACGGTGTTGTCCTATCTCCTATCTCCTATCTCCTATCTGGTCTATGATAGCGTCAATCAGCGGCTTGGGGTCAAACCGCACGGGATCCGTGGCTGGCAGCCCCGTCTCCCGCGCCGCCGCCTCGCATGCCGCGCGCGCCGAAAGGTCATCCATGTCGAACGTGTTGAGCGCGACACCAATGACCCTGGTGGGGTGCACCATCCCGCCAAGGGCCTCATACATCCGCACGTACTCGGCCAGCGGCGGAATCCTGACCCACGATGCATCACGATAGTCGCCAATGAATTCGCGCGTCGGCTGATGACAGAGAATCATCGCGTCCGGACATGCGCCGTGCAGCAGACCCAGCGTGACGCCGCTGTAACCAGGATGGTTGATGCTCCCCTGGCCTTCCACCAGCACCACGTCGGCATCCTTGGCACCACGCAGCACGATCTGCTCAGTGGCGCCGGCGATGAAGTCGGCCACCACTGCGTCGACGGCGGTGCCCCATCCTTCCACCATGATTCCGGTCTGACCCGTTGCGACAAAATTGGTGCGCACGCCGCGCGCCTTCAGGCCCGAAACGATCTGCAATTGCGCTGTCATCTTGCCGACGTTG
>JANYCP010000183.1 GCA_025360265.1 Gemmatimonadota bacterium | reverse complement strand
TGCCCATGCCTCGAGCAGACCGGGCGAGGCCAGTCGCGCTCGATGAGCGTCGCGTTGTCGCTGGTCGCGCAGCAGCAGCGGCACGAGCGGTGCAGCGGCTCCGGCGAGCATTCGGTAGGCAAGCGAGGTGTTGGCCATGATGAAAAGGTAAGCATGCCGTATCTTGGGGAATGCCAGACGCCCGCCTTCGCCGCCGATTCGAGCAGGTAGTCGATGCAGGAACTGCGGTGGCCGCCAAGCACTCGCTCGACGAAGTCTTGCGGTGTGTCGTCGATTCGGCGCGGGAAGTGGTCGGTGCGCGCTACGCGGCCCTCGGCGTGCTCGATCCGTCAGGGACCGCCCTGAGCGCGTTCGTCACTTCAGGGCTTACTGAAGCAGAACGGGAGCGGATCGGCGCCCCGCCGCATGGGCACGGGCTCCTTGGCGCACTGATTCGCGACGCCCGTCCGCTGCGAACGCCCGAGATCAGCGCGCATCCCGAACGTTTCGGGTTTCCGCCAAACCATCCGCCGATGCATTCATTCCTCGGGGTGCCGATTGTATCGCGCGACCGGGTGTTCGGCAATCTGTACCTCACCGAGAAGGTTGGTCAGCCAGAATTTGACATCGAGGACGAGCGGATTGCAGTCTGGCTCGCTGCGCACGCGGCAGGTGCAATAGAAAACGCACGGTTGTACGAGGAGAGCCAGCGGCTCGTGGCCCAAGTGCAATCGATGCAGCGGCAGCGGGATCTTTTCTTCGCGATGATGAATCACGAGCTGCGCAATGCACTAACCAGTGTCTTCGGCTGGGCCGCGCTGCTGGTGCGTGGCAAGGCGCCTGATACGGTGCCGCAGGCCGCACGTGAAGTGTACGAGTCGGCAGAACGCACCATTGAGTTGCTCAACAATTTTCTCGACCTGACTCGGCTCGATGCCGGCAAGGTTCAGCCCGTCGTCCGCGAAGTGGAGGTGCAGCATTCTATCGAGCGGGCGTTTGCACTCGTTCGGCCGGCGGCAGTAGCGAAGGGGATCCTTCTCGATCAGGAGCCGGTGGAGTTGGCCATCGTGACCCGGACCGATCCGGTGCGGCTTGAGCAGATCCTCCTCAATCTGCTGTCGAACGCCGTGCGGCACAGTCCGCCCGGCGCTCCGGTGCTTGTAGCCGTGCAGTTGGCTGGAACGCGCGTCCAGTTCCGTGTCCGCGATCGCGGTGCGGGGGTCGCACCGGAGCTCGCGGAACGGATCTTCGAGCCGTTCGAGCGATTCGACCCGCAATCAGGCATTGGCACTGGTTTGGGCCTGCCGGTGTCGCGGCGGCTTGCAGAGGTGCTCGGTGGCTCGTTGCGCCTGGAACAGTCGGATCACAACGGCGCGACCTTCATTCTCGAGATACCCCACGCCCCGGCCGGATGAAGAACTCTTCATGTGGGATTCATCGGCGGCAGAGAACTCCCCCTCTATGATCATGCCATGAGGATTCTCGTTGTAGAGGACGACCGCAAGGTCGCCGGCTTCATTGCCCAGGGACTGCGCGAGGAGGGGTACGTTGTGGACCACGCGCCAGATGGCGATGAAGCGACGACGCTGGCGCACGTCAACGAATACGATGTCATTCTGCTCGACCTGATGTTGCCCAAGAAGAATGGCCTTCAGGTGGCGGCCGAACTTCGTCGTGAGGGGCGCCACACCCCAATCATCATGCTGACTGCGCGTGACGCCACTGAGGACGTGGTGCGCGGGCTCAATGCAGGCGCTGACGATTATCTGGCCAAGCCATTCAAGTTCGATGAACTCCTTGCCCGCGTGCGCGCCGTAGTTCGTCGTGGGGGTGCCGGGCGCACTGAAGTTCTCGTTGACGGTCCGGTCCATCTCGACCGCCTCAAGCACCGCGTCAAGGTGGCTGGCAAGCCGCTCGATCTGACGCCGAGAGAGTTCCGGCTGCTGGAGCACCTGTTGCTCCATCGGGGCGAGGTCGTGCGCCGGACTGAGCTGCTTGAAAAGGTCTGGGACATGACGTTCGACCCCGAGACGAACGTGGTTGACGTGCATGTCGCCAACCTCCGCCGCAAGCTGCGTGAGGCGACCAATGTGGATCTTATCTATACGGTGCGGGGCATTGGCTACCAGCTAGGCGGCGAATCTCCTCTCGATTGAGGAGATCGGCCGCTACGGCGTTGTGGTGCGGCGCGGAATCGACGTCCCGTGGCAGGCAATGCAAAGCTGAGGATTCTTCTTCAACATCTGCTCCGCATTGAACCCGGGACCGTGCGGGTTGAAAGAACGCCCTCTCACCGCTGAATGACAGGTCAGGCAGTCACGCTCGACGTGGCACGACACACAACTCTCCAGCGATTGCCGCGCAGTCTGGCCGTGCCCAAGGAAAAACTTGCGATTGCCGTCGTGATATCCGGCCGCACCAAGGAGCGTACGCCTTGAGGTGAGGCCGCCCTGCTTGTGGCACGTCTGGCAGAACTCCCCCGGGTTGTGACAATCGACGCACGACGTTGATCGCGCGTAGGCATCTACCGGATGACGGGTGACGTACGCGGGTGGATGATAGCTGCCGCGATGGGCGAGATCCGGTACGTGACAGGTCAGGCACTCGACGCGTGCGTGACAGCTGGCGCAGCTCTGCATCGTCGTCGCGGCGACTGGACCGTGCCCGGTCTTCCAAGTGCTGACATGACTCGCGGGCTTGCGAGCTGTCGTCAATGCGCCAACGCCACGCCCGGCCCCGGCCCCGGCCTTGGCGAGCGCCAGAGCCGCCGGCGGAGGCGCGACCCGATGACAGGTCGTGCAGCTTTCCTGCGTATGACAACTTTGGCACGTCTTACCGGATGGACCAGCCAATGCGCCGTGCTGTTTCTCGAAATCCTTGGCGGTGTGCGAGGCTGGTGCGCGCAGCACATGCTTCAACACCAGCGAGCGTCTGTCGGGTTCCAGCGCCTGAATGACCGTCAGCTCGGGCGCGTTGACGTGGCATGCGACACAGAACTCGCGCGCGTGACACGTGGCGCAGCTCTGCGCTACGCGGGCCGAGCCCGTGACGTGACGCGCCTGCGCGCCATGGCCCGCCACGGCCATGAATCCCGGCAGGCGATGGGTCGAGGGCGCCGGGAACGCCGCGACGCGTTCGCTCGTCAGTGCGCTCGCGCGTGCGAGCGTCAGGTGACAGGTGGCGCACGCGGAGTCCGGCATCGCGAGATGCGTTCCGCGTCCGCCAGTGTGACACGACACGCACTGCGGCGCACTCGGCGCACGAACCTGCATCCAGCTGGATTCCGGATTGGCATGACAATCGGCACAGGTCGTGGAATCGCCGCGCTGGTTGCGACGCGCGGCGTGCACGATGTGATCGAACTTCAGATTCGATACCCGCGGTGTCGCACGCGGTTGCCACGAGATTCGCTTCGCGGTCGTGCCGTCGTGACACGCATTGCAGGTGCTGGCAATCGGAAATTGCGCGACACCGGTGCGCAGGATCCCGGCGTGACAGGTGACACAACTGACAAACACCTTGGCATGCGCGGCGTGGGGAAACGCTGGGGCTTGCTGGGCCGCGAGCGCACCCGGCGCGATGGCAACGGCGACCGCGGTCAGCCACGCGAATCCAGGTCGCAAGGTCATGGTCCGGATACTGGCGGTCTGGCCGGCGGCAGCCATCGATCGGCCGACGATCGAAGCGTGAGCGATGCGCGAGCGCTGAGTCGCCACTGGTTCCAGTCGATGCTTGCGGCATCGGGCCGGTCACGCGCCTCCCAGTAGCGATCGACCGCGACATCGAGGCGCCAGCGTTCACCGGTGCGGTAGCCCGCCGCGATGCCGACATACGTCACCCCGGCATCCTGAAAGCGCAGCTCAAGTGGGCGGGCGAGGTTGCCCCCGCTGAGGGCGAAGTCGACGACCGACGTTGGTCGCCATGCCAACCGGATGTCGGCGCCG
>JANYCP010000313.1 GCA_025360265.1 Gemmatimonadota bacterium | reverse complement strand
CATCACGCCAGCCACCACCATCGACGCGGCAATACCGGTGAGCGTGACGAGCAGCAGCACCAATGCCTGATCGACCTGTTCGGACGCCAGACCGGTATCACCTCCGGGAAGCGCCACGAGCAATGCGGTGCCTGGTGTCGCGGTGCTCATCACGCCGAGGCGGAGGCCGGCCGTTGGCAACGGGTTCGCCAGCGGGGTAAGTACACCAACGCCGCCAGACGACGCGGCGCGCTCGATGATCGGCGGCATCAGTCCCAACTCCGCCAGCATCGAGTCACTCGCGGCGATGAGTCGTCCTTGTCGATAGATCCCGACTTCTGCGTTGGCACTGTCGGCAACGAATGAGAGCGGCTGACTCGTCGGGTGCGCCGATTCGGCGAGCGCGAGCCCATTGGCGTCGCGCACCACGCGCATCGTGGCCGACACCTCGGCGTCAAGCTGTCGCTTCGCCTCGCGCTGCAGACGCATGATTGCGGCAAGCGTGAACGCAATTGCCGGGACGATGAAAAACGCCATCAACGCTGTGGCGACCAGGCGACGATAGGATTGACGGAATAGCGGTAGCGCGGTTGCATGCACTTGCCCAAGGAGACGTTGCAGCAGAAACCAGACACCGACGATCAAGCCGACATCGAGCAGAACGCCGAGCGCGGCGCGCACCACGAACCGGGCCCACGGCAGGATCGCGACCTCCGCCCGCACAACGCGCGGTGGATCGCCCGCGGTGGTATCGGCCCGGATCCACCGGTGGTCTCGGTGAAACTGGCCGTCGTGCGGAGTGTTGCCTTCGCCCGGTACATACATGCGATACGGTGGATCGCCTGTCGATCCGCGCGATCCCACCAGCATACCAAAGGTCGTCGGTACCAGCAGTCGCGATCTTGGACCGACCGTCAACGTCGCGATGGTATCGGGCGCGAGTGGCAAAATCAGAACTTCGTGATGGCCAACCCGGCGCGACAACGGAAAGTGTCGCGGTTCGGCGCCCGCAGACCGCACCAGCGAATCGAGTTCAAACCAGCTGACAATCAGCGAGTCGAGCGCCACCGCCTCACGCTGGTTTCCGCTGGCGCTCCAGAGTGCGAGGTACGCAGGCACCTCGGCACGCGCGAGCGATGATGCCTGCCAGGTCGCGTACAGGCGATCGAGTCGCGTTGCATGATTCTGCCGGGCCGCGACGGCGAAGCTGTCGAGTGCCGCGAGTGTGGCCGCATCGGCCGGCGCGTTGAGTCGGGAAAGATCGGCGGCTGCGAGATCGATCCGTCGGTCGAGTGATGTGACCTGTGTTGCGAGGGCCGCGCATGCACCAGCCATCGTCGCCACTGCAATCAAGCGAATGCGCGGATTCATCACCGGGAGGAGCATCGCGATCGGGACCAACCAGAGCGGTGCATACCAGCTTGCCCACCGATCCGGCTGGACCAGTGTCCCGGGACTCCACGCCTCGATGCCTACGAGCCCCACCATCAACAACAGTGTGGTCGCAACAATGCCCCAGCTGGCGCTCGCATCCTGGTCGCCCGGTGCTCGCAGCGGTGCCATCGCGACCGCAAGGAATCCTGCCGTGGCCAGTGCGATGACGAGCTGCCAACCGAACGCACCGAGCAACGACAACTGCAGCGTGTGCGGAATCAGCGACCTGGCCAACAACAGCACCAAGGGCGGGGCGGAACCAAGCAGCAGGACCGACGCGGCAAGTCCCACCGCTGTGCGGCGCGCCGGTCGCTGCCACAGGACAATGGCGAGCAGCAGGAGTCCGAGCGCAGCGAGGATCGGCCGCGCTGCACCAACCTCCACCACGGTGGCAGCAACCCCTGATCGCGACAGCGCCCAGAGCGGCACCAGAAGCGCTCCGGCACGAACCGCAGGCTGCGTGGTCGTCAGCAACACGACCATCGCAATGAACAACAATCCGGCCCCGACCAGGAGCCGGGCGGTGAACGCTTCGCGGGCGAGGAAGGCCGAAACCGGCGACGCGATGGGGCGCATTGCACTCTCCACGCCGGCAATCGCAGCAGGGACACTGTTGAATTCCACTGGGCGATCAAACGCGGCCGGCCAGGCCCAGCTCACATCCGGGCCGGATGCGGCCGCGAGCGACGGCCCGGCCACCAGTAACCCCGGCAGAGAGTCAAGGAGCAGAACCACCTGCACTTCGCGCTGCGCGCGCCTCTCTCGGATTACCAGCATTCTGGCAAATGGCGTACTGATCACCGCGGCTGGTGCGCTCCCGCGGATCGGCTGCATCCGCTGGGGCCCGGCCACGGCGATGACCGTATCGCCCGCCACAACGGCCAGCGAAGTCTCCACCTCGCCGTTGCCGACGAGGTCGTCGAGATCGTGCGGCTTCACATCGGGGCGTGACCCGGTTCGCTCCAGCGCCAGTGTGGCGGTACGACTGGCGGCGGCGACTGCGGATCGGAGAATTCGGTCCTGATTTGCCGAGGCGGTGCGCACCGCCTCACCCTGCAGTGCGTTGGCGTGAAGCTTCGTGTGCCCTATCATCCCCGCGGCGACGGAGCAGGTAGCGGCGAGGAGCACGAGGCCCACCGCCAAGCCGCGCTCGCCTGGTCTTTGCTGCAACCAGGCCAGGACGGCAAGAGTAAACGCTGCCAGAGCAAGCGCGGCGAGCGCCGGCCAAGTCGCCCCCCGGGCTACTTCACCGGCCAGCAGGACAACGACAGCGCTGGCCACCCAGAGAGTTGCCGGGCGGGTCGATGTAACAGGCTGAAACTTCACCGTAGTTGTACCGTAAGTGAAAACGTCGGAACCTCTTATACCCGTTAAGGACAGAACATGCCGACTCGTAGTTGGACTGGTGCCCTGCTAATCGCTTCCTTCGCTGTGCTCCCGTTGGGAGCCCAAGCCGCCCCGGTGGTCCCGCGCCAGCTGTCGTTGGCCCAGGCCTTGGAGCTGGCCCGGGCGAACAATCCAACGTACCGCGAAGCCCGGATGAACGCCGAGCCCGCAGCGGCATCGGTTCGGGCGGCCGAGTGGGCCCGGCTGCCGATGCTCAGCGCCAGCGGCGGCGCGAGCTACACCGGCGCCGGCAGTTCGTCATTTGGTGGCGGCCTGACGTTCACGCAGAGTTCGCCGACCGTCTCGTCGAACTACCGCCTCTCCGCTTCGTGGAACCTGAGCAGCCGGACGTTCATCACACCATCTATCCAGCGCGCCCAGCAGGCGGCCACCGAATCAGACATTGCAGCGGCTGGCGTTTCCTTGACGAACGAGGTGACTTCACAATACATCGCCGCGCTCCGAGCCGCCGCGGTGGTGCGAGTCGCGACCCAGCAACTGGCCCGCGACACGCAGTTCCTCGCCTTTGCCCGCGCCCGTCAGGCAAACGGCCAGGCGACGCTGATTGATGTGCTGTCGGCGCAGACCGCGTTGGCCAATCATCAGGTGCAGCTGCTACAGACCCAGCAGGCGGCGTCGCAAGCCAAGATCGAATTGGTCCGGCGGCTCGGTATTCCAGCTGATGCGGCGGTGGATGCAATCGGCCTCGCCGAACCGTTCGGGCTCGCTGAGCCGAAGTTCGAACTCAGCTCGCTCTTGGCGACCGCTCGTGAGTCGAACCCTTCAATTCGGTCGGCCCAGCACCGCGAACGCGCCAGTGCGCTGAGCGCCAAGGCGGCCCGCTCTGATCGCCTGCCCAGCTTTTCGCTTTCGACGGGCCTGAGCGGCTACACCCAGCAGTCTACCAACGAGCAGGCGTTGATCAACAACGCGGTGCTCAGTGCCCAGGGTTCTGAAGCCAACTGCGCATTCCAGAACGAGATTCTCCAGCGGTTGACGTCGCCAATTCCAGGCGCCCTCATCGCGGACTGCAAGGCGTACGCGGGGCTGGACAACACCGGTAATGCCTTGCTTCCCGATGGACTGACGGCAATTCGCAATCGTAACAGCGTCTTCCCGTTCAACTTCACCAAGCAGCCCATGTCGCTGTCCTTTGGTGTTTCGATGCCGATCTGG
Organism: Gemmatimonadota bacterium; assembly: GCA_025360265.1. Classification (GTDB taxonomy): domain Bacteria; phylum Gemmatimonadota; class Gemmatimonadetes; order Gemmatimonadales; family GWC2-71-9; genus Palsa-1233. The sequence goes on along the minus strand of JANYCP010000313.1, from coordinate 2,989 downwards.
GACGGGTTCAGCACGTCGCTGCGCGTGGCGCAAGCGGAAGCGTCGCATGATCAGTCGCGGGAGGCGACGCGCAGTCAGCAACTGTTGACCGATGCCACGATTCAATCGCAGCTGCTCGCCGTGCGTACGGCCTGGGCGAGAATGGCGATTCAGGATAGCAATCGTGCGACCGCTGCACAGCAGCTGCGCCTTGCCCAAGCGCGGTACCAGGGCGGCACCGGCACCGCACTCGAAACGGCGGATGCGCAGAATGCCGTGACGCAATCAGAAGTGGACTACGTGACTGCAGTATACGACTACCACCTTGCCGTCGTGGCTCTCGAAGCCGCCGTCGGTCGCCCCCTTCGTTGAGAGGAATGCCCTGATGTCGCGTGGAGCCAAGATTGGAATTTTCGCCGTGATCGCCGTGGTGGTGATTGTCGGTCTGATGCAACTGGGCAAAGCCCGCAGCGGCAATCGCGCCACCGAGGTCCGGATGGAGCCGGCCGGAAAGCGCGACCTTGTCGCGGCGGTCACCTCCAGCGGCCAGATCGAGGCGAAGAGCCAGGTGTCGCTCTCGTCCGAAGTGACCGCCCGCATCCTGAAGATCCATGTCAAGGAAGGTGACATGGTGAAGCAGGGCCAACTGCTGGTGGAGCTGGATCAGGCGCAGTTCAAGGGATCGGTCGATCGGAGCGAGGCGTCGGTCGCGCAAGCGACGGCGTCGGTGGTCCAGGCCACCGCCAATCGCGATCAGTCGAAGCGGACGCTTGACCGACAGCTTGCCCTGAAGAAGGTCCAGCCCGACCTGGTCACCGACGAATCGGTTGAATTGCTCGACCAGAATTACAAGGTGGCGGCTGCCAACCTCAAGGTTGCAACGGCGCAGTTGCAGCAAGCCGACGCCGGGCTCAAGGAAGCAAAGGAGAATCTGGCGCGCACGATGATCATGTCGCCGATCTCCGGTCGTGTCGTCCGCCTCGCCGTGCAGGAGGGCGAAGTGGCCGTTCCGGGCACGTTCTCCAAGGAAACCGGCCTGTTGATGCGCATCGCCGATATGTCGGTGATTCTCGCCAAGGTCAAGGTGGATGAGACCGACATCGTCCGACTCGTCACCGGCGACTCGGTGTCCGTCACGATTGACGCCTTTCCCGACACCACGTTCGCCGGGAAAGTGACCAAGATCGGCAACAGCGCCACGACAGCGACGAGCACGGGAACGAGCGCCGACAAGGCCGTCGATTTCGAGGTCGAAGTCACCCTCACCAATCCGCCGAAGGATGTGCGTCCCGACCTGAGCATGACATCGCGCATCATCACCAGCGTACGCAAGGGCGCGCTGAGCATCCCGATCATCGCACTGACCGCGCGCGCAGCGCCCAACTCGTCCACCGACGCCAAGGCCTCGGCGCCAATTGCCCGCGCACCGGGCGACACGGCGAAGAAGAAGCAAAAGGAACAGGAAGGGGTCTTCGTCGTGGTCAACGGCATCGCACGCTTCCGTCCAGTGAAGGTCGGAATCACTGGTGACGAATACGTCGAAGTGCTCGATGGCCTCAAGGAAGGCGAGACGGTGGTGGCCGGCACGTATCAGGCGATTCGCGACATGAAGGATTCCACCAAGGTCAAGGCGGCCCCGGTCGTTGCCGCCGAGGTGAAGAAGCCGTGAACGATGTGATCATCAAGCTCGAGGGGATCACCCGCGAGTACGTGATGGGGAGCGAGCATGTTCGCGCACTACGCGGTGTGGACCTCGAGATCCGGCGGAACGAGTACGTCGCCATCATGGGGCCGTCGGGTTCCGGCAAGTCAACGATGATGAACATGCTGGGCTGCCTCGACACGCCGAGCGGCGGTCGTTACTGGCTGAACGGCCACGAGGCGTCACGCATGAAGGACGATGAGCTCGCGCGCGTGCGCAACAAGGAAATCGGTTTCGTGTTCCAGACGTTCAACTTGCTCCCCCGCGCGTCGGCATTGGCCAACGTGGAATTGCCGTTGGTATACGCCGGCGCCTCGGGCCGCGACCGTCGACGCCGCGCCGAACAGGCGCTGGAGCGCGTGGGACTCGGCGCCCGGATGCACCACAAACCCAACGAATTGTCGGGTGGCCAGCGTCAGCGCGTCGCCATTGCGCGCGCTCTGGTGAACAACCCGTCAATCCTCCTCGCCGACGAACCCACCGGCAACCTCGACTCGGCCACGAGCGAAGAGATCATGCGGGTCTTCGGGTCACTGCAGTCGCAGGGACAGACTGTAGTGATCGTCACGCACGAACCCGACATCGCCGCGCACGCGCATCGCGTCGTGGTGCTGCGAGATGGCAAGGTCGACAGTGATCGCACCAACCCGCCCCGCGAAAACGGCGTGGCGGCCTGACGTGCCATTTTTTGAAGCGGTTCGACTCGCGCTGTCGTCGATTCGCGCCCAGAAGCTGAAAAGCTTCTTCTCGCTCGTTGGCGTATTGATTGGGGTCACGTTCCTCATCGCGGTCGTGTCGATCGTGCAGGGAATGAACGTGTACATGACCGATACGTTTGCCGGAGCCTTGATCGGCGTGAACACCTTTCAGTTGCGCCAGCAACCGAACTTTACGATGGGCCCGACCACCCAGGAACAGCGACGCGAATGGCAGCGCCGCCCGCGGATCACGGTCGAGGATGCGGCGTACGTCAAGGAGCATATGAAGACGCCAGTGACGATCGCGCGCTCTGGCTATGATCGGGTATCGGTGGAATGGAAAGGCAAGATCGCCAAGCAGATCCAGCTGAACACGGTCGACGCCGAGTTTTTCACCATCAAGCATTGGAACATTGCCGAGGGGCGTGCCTTCACCCCGCAGGAAGTCGAGGCCAACGCCGAAGTGGTAGTTCTTGGCTGGGAGCTGGCTCAGAGATTGTTCAATGGCCGCGATCCGCTCGGTCAGACCGTGACCCTTGCCGGGCTGCCGCATCGCGTGATTGGCGTGGTGGAGATGCAGGGCAACGTGTTCGGAATTTCGATGGACAAA
>JANYCP010000267.1 GCA_025360265.1 Gemmatimonadota bacterium | reverse complement strand
GTGCCACCGGACGAACAATTGCTCTCGACACGGCACGTGAGTTCCCCCGCGCTGCGCCGCGACCTGCACATTGATCAGCCACCTGCCATTGCCCTCAGCGACATTGTCCTTGGTGTCGACGGGTCGCCACCTTGGCGCGCTCCCGACGGAGCACCGTTTGCCGTCAACGCGATGGCGTCGTGGCCGGCGGGCGGTACGGCCGAACTGTTTTATGAAGTGATGGGTCTCGCGGCGAATGCAGAGTACCGCACCACCATCGAAGTGCGCCCGGTGGCCCCCAACCAGACCACGCTGGTTCGTGTGGCGAGTTCCGATCGAGCGACTGGTGCAGTGACCCATGTGCGACGGGCGCTAGGGCTGGAGCGGCTAGCGCCGGGCAAATACGACTTGATCGTGACGGTGGAGGCGGGGGGGAAGACGGTGAGTCGGCGCCAGTTGGTGGTATTGAGCGGGGCCCCAATGTCAGCATCCCGTCAACCCAACCCCCCTCTGTAGAAACCCGCAGGGCCTCGACCCCGTACCTTTGTGCCATGCTCCTACTCGCCCTCCTGCTTGCCATCGACCCGCCGAAGGCCGTGGCCGTCGATCCACCGATCCACTCGGGCCGCGCCGGCCGCACCGTGGTCAAGCCGCCTCGCTTGGACGGCAGCAAGATCGTCATCGACGGCAACCTCGACGAGCCCCAATGGAAGGAAGCCGCTCTTCTCACCGGCTTCTCCCAGTTCACACCGGTGGATGGCCTCGCTGCCGGGGACTCTACCGAAGTCCTGATCTGGTACTCGGCGAATGCGCTGCATATCGGTGTGCGTGCGTTCGACGCCTCGGGCGCGGTGAATGCAACGCTCGCGACTCGCGACAGAATCTTCAACGACGACAACATCCAGATGTACCTGTCAACGTTCAACGACGGGCGTCAGGCGATGTTTTTTGCCGTCAATCCGCTCGGCATTCAGGGTGACGGTGCGCTGAACGAAAGCGGCGGGGTGAATTGCGGCATGACCGGCTGCGGATCGAATACTCGCCAGTCGCCTGATCTCTCGCAGGACTTTGTCTGGGATTCCAAGGGGCACGTTACCCCAACGGGTTACGAAGTCGAGATCCGCATTCCGTTCAAAAGCATCCGCTTCCAGAGCGCCAAGACACAAACATGGGGAATCAACTTCCTCCGCAAGGTGCAGCACTCGGGGCAGGAACAGACGTGGACGATGACAAAGCTCGCTGCGTCGTCGTTTCTTGCGCAGTCGGGGAAGCTCGAAGGACTCACCGACCTCAGCGCCGGGCATGTCCTCGATATCGTGCCAACCATCACGTCACGCCTCACCGGTGCACCGTCAACTCCGGGTGCGGGGTTCGACTACAGTCTCGGCAATCCCCAGTTCGGCGGCGATCTTCGTTACGGCATTACCCCAAACCTGACGCTGCGCGCCACCGCTCATCCGGATTTTTCGCAGGTCGAAAGTGACGTCACACAATTCGCCTTTGATCCGCGTCAAGCGGTTCGCTACCCGGAGCGTCGCCCATTCTTTCTCGATGGGGTGGAACAGTTCGACGCGCCGTTCGGCCTGATCTACACCCGCCGGATCGTTCAGCCGGTGTTCGCCAGCAAACTGACCGGCAAGATCGGCAACAACCAGGTGGGGTTTCTTGCCGCGGTGGATGACAAGGTTGGGTCTGCGTTTGGAGACAATCCGGCATATGGCATCCTGCGCGCCTCGCACGACCTCGGGCCGGGCTCCAGGGTTGCCGCGCTCTGGACCGAACAGCATGATGGATCCGCGACGAATCGCGTCCTCGATGTCGACGGTCGCGTGGTTTTCGGCAAGATCAATTCGGTCACCTGGGCGGCGGCTTTTGCCCATGATGATCGCAACGGCGTGGTGACGGATGCACCGCTCTGGAGTGCCGGTTTCCGGCGCGCCGGCCGCAACTTGCGCATGAATTACAGTGTGTCGGGGGTTCCCGCCGCGATTATCACGCGATCCGGCCTTCTCGGCCAGAAGGACATCGCGACCGCGTCGCTCGATCACAGCTACACCTGGTTATTTGACAAGCACACGGTCGAGGCGCTTACGGCCGACATGCTGATCAGCGGCAACTGGAAATACGACGATTTCGTCCACGGTGGCCAGATTCTCAACCGCTACCTGCACCTCAACGCGAATGCCCGGATCCACGGAGGCTGGAACGTCGGCATGTCGTACTTCCGCGAGAGCTTCGGCTACGACTCGTCCATCTATCGCGGCACATATGTGCTGCAGTCCAACGGAACCGCGACACCGTTCACCGGCGGCGGCATGCGCCTGCCAAACAATGACTATGTGCTCTCGTTCAGTACACCGGCGTGGAAGAAATTCGACTTCAACGGCTTTACGCTGGCCGGTTTCAACGACGAGAACTACAGCGAGTGGGCATCGGGCCGGATCTTTACCAGCAGCGTCGGAATGAACATTCGCCCCAATGACCAGCTCCGCTTGAACGTCACGTACAACGACTCCCGGATCTTCCGGCCGAGCGACGGCACCCGGGTGTTGCTTCAGGATGTGGTGTTGGGAACGTTGGAATACCAGCTGTCGCGCGCCTTCCAGCTTCGACTGATCTCGCAGTACTCAATCAATTCTCGTGACGCGCTGCGCGACGATTCACGCACCAACCTGCCGCTGGCAACGAGCAATGGTACCGGCGGTTACACCGCGATCGCGGCGCACGACAATCGTGGGCTGCAGACGAATTTCCTGTTCACCTACCTGCCGAACCCCGGCACCGTCGTGTACTTCGGATACGGCAACACCAGTCAGCAGCCGGACCAGACGGGACGGATGCAGCTGGGATCGGTGTCGAGCAGCTTCTTCCTGAAGTTGTCGTATCTCTGGCGAATGAGGGGATAAAGGGGTAGTTCTCGTCTCTCGCCTATCCCTTGCCCGGCTCCCCGCTCGTAAACATCTCCGGATGCCACTGCGCTCCCACCGCTCAAATGCTACTCGCGAATGGTACATTCAGGTTGTGAAATGTCGTCGGGTCCGCAGTATGGCGATCGAGTTCTGCGTCGGAGCCGTGTGCCTTTTTGACGCATCGGTACTTGCGGCGCAGAATGCGCCTTCGCTCAAGGTCACAACAATTCTATATGTCCCGGCCGATAGCGCGCAGCTTCCGTGGTGGAGCAACCTCCTCGTTGACAAGCGTGGAATGATTCTGGGCGAACGACTGATTCACCCGATGAAGGACGGCGTGAATCCGGCGATGGTCGTCGTGTTCAACCGGAAAGGGGAGCGAGTTCAGTTCGGGCCGGGGCCGCAGACGACTCCGGGGTCCGCACAAGGATGGGTTGGCAGTAGAGATCGTGACGTGATTTGGATGGGCGACACATTGGGTGGCGCGCATTTGCTGAATCCCGGTCGTACCGTTACGCGATCAATGACGTTGCTCGACATCGCTGAGAAGCTGCCGGACAGCACGGCTTGGTGGATGTATAGCACGCGGGCGGTTTACTCTGACGGTACGGCGCTCGCGGAGGTCTACCGGATGGATAGTACCGCGATCGCCTTTGGCGGAGAGTCCGCCGCCGGACGACTCGTGCGCCTCGATTCGGCCGGGCATTGGCTCCGGTCTGTGGTGACGTTTCCTCAGACCGCGCATTGTCGGGGCATCGATCGGAACGGAAAGAGGTTTATCATCGACGGATGCAGTACGATGACATTTGGCGTTTCGCCGTCCGGCAATCACATCGCGATCGCGAGGCTCGAGTCTGATCAACGCGAGGGGTTCGCAGTGATTGCACTTTCTGAAGCCGGGGACACGGTATTCCACAGGCACTTTGCGTTTCCAGTCGATTCGTTGCCATCACAACTCGCCGCGCAGCGATTGCGACGAATTGATTCAATTGCCGCGCCAGCCTCTCGGGCGACGTTGATCGTTCCAATGCAGCGGCGCAGTTTCACAAAGGTGCTTGTCTCCGACGAAGGCGCGGTCTGGATCGACCTGGACTTTTCGGACATTGCGCCGCACCGATGGGTTCAAGTGGATGCGCGCGGACGATTGGTTGGGATCGCGATCATCCCGACGGGAGCTCGGCCGTCGGTGGCGATCAACGATGAGCTGTGGGCGGTGCAGAGCGGAGATGGTTTCAAGTCTGGTGTGATTGGTTTTCGGATCAGCAAACCGTAAGCAAGGCTAATTCTCTAAACGCCATCGCGCTCGCTATCTCCTATCTCCTATCTTCTCTAACACGATCGCGGCGACAATTCCCACCGCATACGCTACGAGGTCGCGCACGTCGAAGTCCGCGCCGAGAATCAGGTGGCGGAGGGTGTGGGCGCGGAGCGCATCGAGCGCGGGGATGTGGATCAGTTGGCTGAACTCGACGGCGACGCAGACCAGATACGCGCCCAGAGCGCGCTGGAGCGATGACGTCGCCGGCCTCAACAGCGCTACGAGCCAGTAGATCATCATCGCCCAGAGCGCGTCGCCACTGATGTCGCGCGCGGTGGGGCCGAGGGCCGCGCCGTGGAAATGGACAACCAGGCCGAGGGTGATGGTGGCAAGGGCGAAGAGGGAGAAGCGGGAGCGCAGGCGGACCCTGCTCGGGTTCACCCGCGAGTTCCGCGATCTCTCGCCGCCACTGCCATCATCCAGTACGACACCAGCCACATGTAGTAGCCTGCGCGAAGGCTGCCCAATGCGTCCGACATGCTCAGCCAGAAGAGGTTGACCACCGCGCAAACGAAAAGCAGCACGCCGAGTACTTTCGGAGCCGGCTTGTTGCGGAAGCCGACCACGATCGCCCAAAGGAAGACAAAGTTGGTCAGCGCGGTTGCGCGGCTCAGGATGGCGTCGAGAATTGTCCTGGGATTGTCGATCGTGAGCGCGGCGCGAAACGCTTCCCATCCCGGCAGTCCATGCGGGAAGATCACGCCGTCCTTGACGACTTGGACGAACCAGGCGAGCACCCACACCAGCACCGCGATCCCGAACAACTTGTTGGCTCTCGACACACAACCTCCTCAGGGCATCGTGGGTGCTCTTCCAACGCTTTCATTGTTATGCGTCGCGGGACCACGGCGGAAGCGAGCGTCTTGGCCGTTTACCAAAAATCTGCGGCCGCGCAGGGGAGCGACTCCGCCGCAGTCCGCGCCGTCCTGGCCGGAGAACTACTTCTCGCTCCGAAAGAACCAGTGCACGCCGAACTTGTCCGCCAGATGCCCGTAACTCCCGAACGGCATCTCGCGAAGATCGTCGAGCAGCCCCGGATCGGCACCCTGTGCGAGCTTGTCGAACACCACCCGCAGTTCCGCATGCGTCGGCGCGGTGATGTACATCGCCACCGTGTTCCCGAATGCCGGTGTGCGGGTCGGATGCATCCAGTCGGTCGCGGAAAACTCCACCGCGCCGCTCTTGAGATGGGCGTTGGCCACCTTCTTGTGCATCGCCTCCGGCATCGACGCTTTCATTGGAGTGTCGGCGATCTTCGTGACCGTCAGCTCGCCGCCCATGCACCGTTGATAGAACACCATCGCCTCGGCGCAGTTGCCGTCGAACAAGAGAAATGGGGTGAGGTTGATCACGGTGTCTCCTTCGCTACGCTCGGGATGACGATGTTGCGGCGGATACAAACTCCTCAAAGAGTTTTCCTACACTCTGTTCTCCGCTCGCAAACATCTCCGGATGCCACTGCACTCCCACTGCAAACGTATCGCCACGGCGCTCCAGGGCTTCGACCAATCCGTCCGGCGCGACAGCTGCCGGCACCAACTGATCGCCAAGTTGGCGGATGCCTTGATGGTGCATCGAGTTGACCATCACGCTTTCGCGATGACCGAGCGCGTCGGAAAGCCGCGTTCCCTGCTGCACCTCGACCGCGTGTGCCAGATGCGACCGCGTGAATCCCTGACTTGGGAAGTAGTCGTGCTTCTGCATGTTTGGCTGATCGTGCGCAAGGTCGGGCCAGAGCGTGCCGCCCGCCGCGACGTTCAACAGTTGAAATCCACGGCAGAGCCCCAGCACCGGCTTCCCCTCGCCCAGAGCCCAGGTGGCAAGCTTGAGCTCCGTCGTATCGCGATCGGCGTCGAGTCGATCGAGCTTGCCGGTGCGTGTGGCGCCATACAGATCCGGATCGACGTCCACGCCACCCGGAAAGAGTACGCCGTCGAGTCCCTCGTATACGCCGCGCAACGCCGCTTCATCGAAACCGATCAGCGGGACCAGAACCGGAGCGGCTCCGGCGTTCACCAGTGCACGCACATAGTACTGGTTCATGACCCACGACGGCGGCAGATCCGACGGAATGCCGTCAATCACCTGCAGCGTCTGGGTGGTGACGCCGATGAGTGGCCTCTCGACTGCGCGCCCTTTGGGCGCTTCGCTCGAGGTGACGCTCATGGCACACCTTCCGCAGTTTCACGCACCAGCTGATCGACCACCGCCTTGAGGTCGCCGGTCGCCTTGAATGTGGCCAGTTGGCGATCGGCGCTGGTCCCTTCCTCGAGAATCTTGAACGCGTATTCCACTTCCTCGCGACTGCCGAGTTCGTCCACGACGTCGCCAATGAACCACTCGATGAGTTCGCGAATGAGCTTGCGGGCTGGGAGCTGCGTGCCGTGGCCGAAATCAATGAGCTGTCCGTCGAGCCCGAACCGGGTCGCCCGCCACTTGTTCTCTTCGATCAGGTTGGGCGAGTACTGACGGAACGTCATGTTGTCCCGGCGCAGCTTCCAGAGCTTGGCGATGATCGCCTGGAAGAT
>JANYCP010000260.1 GCA_025360265.1 Gemmatimonadota bacterium | reverse complement strand
AACACCGAGCGATATCAGCTCCTCAAGTTTGCCCAACGCGCCTTTGAAAATTTCCGTGTCGTGCCACCGGGCACTGGCATCGTGCACCAGGTCAATCTCGAATACTTGTCGCCGTGCGTCCAGCTCCGGGACTTCGCCGGTGAAATGACGGCATACCCCGACACGCTGGTTGGTACCGACTCGCACACCACGATGATCAACGGACTCGGCGTGCTCGGCTGGGGTGTCGGCGGCATTGAAGCAGAGGCAGTGATGCTCGGCCAGCCGTACTTCATGCTCATGCCCCAAGTCGTCGGCATGCGGCTGACTGGCACGTTGCCAGCAGGCTGCACCGCCACGGACCTTGTGCTCACCGCGACGCAGATCCTGCGCAAGCATGGTGTCGTCGACAAGTTTGTCGAGTTCTTTGGCCCGGGGTTGGCCGAGCTGCCGCTCGCAGATCGCGCGACCATTGCCAACATGGCGCCTGAGTATGGTGCCACCTGCGGCTTCTTCCCGGTTGACGCCGAAACGATCAAGTATCTCGAGCGCACTGGACGCGACGCGGCGCAAGTCTCGCTGGTCGAGCAGTACTGTCGGGCACAGCGGCTCTTCCATACCGTCGACATGCCCGAGCCGATGTTCAACACGACCATTGAACTCGACCTTTCGACGGTCGTGCCAAGCGTCGCAGGACCGAAGCGCCCACAGGATCTGGTGCGGCTCACCGACCTCGGTCGCAACTTTGCGATAAGTCTTCCGGGATTGCTGCAGCCCACCGCCCCGCAGGCCCGGCGTGACAAGGCGCAGGCCGCGTACGAACGCTGGTCGAACGAAGGTGGGGCAGTCGCCGTGGCCACGCCCGATCAGCGTACCGTGTATCAATGCGAAATCGCTGGCGAGACCCATGAATTGCACGACGGGTCGGTGGTGATCGCGGCGATTACGTCGTGCACCAACACGTCCAATCCGTCTGTCATGGTTGGCGCAGGTTTGCTCGCGCGCAAGGCGGCGGCCAAAGGGCTGCGAGCACGGCCGTGGGTCAAGACGTCGATGGCGCCAGGCTCTCGCGTAGTGACCGAATATCTCGACCGCGCCAATCTGTCGAAGGACCTCGACGCACTTGGTTTCCAGACCGTGGGCTACGGGTGCACTACCTGCATCGGCAACAGCGGTCCGCTGCCTGAACCCGTCGCCAACGCCATCGACGAGCATTCACTCGTCGCAGCATCGGTACTCTCGGGGAATCGCAATTTCGAAGCGCGGGTGCATCCGCAAGTGCGGGCGAACTACCTGATGTCGCCAATGCTGGTTGTGGCGTTTGCACTCGCTGGCCGAGTCGACGGCGACCTCAATGCCGACCCGCTCGGCATCGCCAACGACGGTACGCCCGTGTTCCTTCGCGACATCTGGCCCACCGCACAGGAAATTTCCGACACGATGGCCAAGTGCCTGGGCCCCGACCTGTTCCGCAAGCAATACGGCGCCGTGTTCGACGGTGACGCGCAGTGGCAGGCGCTGCACGTGCCGCAGGGATCGCGATTCGCCTGGGAGAAGGACAGCACGTATGTGCGAAATCCGCCGTTCTTTACCGGACTCGCGGCCGAGCCTGCTCCGTTGCGTGACATCGTCGGCGCACGCGTGCTGGCCATGCTCGGCGATTCAGTGACGACCGACCACATCTCGCCCGCCGGCGCCATTCCGAAAAACGGACCGGCCGCGAAATACCTGCGTGACCACGGCGTGGAGCAACCCGACTGGAACACTTTTGGCGCACGGCGCGGGAATCACGAAGTGATGATGCGGGGAACGTTCGGCAATGTGCGGATCAAGAATCGTCTCGTACCCGACAAGGAGGGCAACTGGACGATTCACCTGCCGACCGGTGAGGTGATGAGCATCTATGACGCCGCAATGAAATACGCCGCAACCTCCACACCACTGGTGTTGCTCGTCGGCAAGGAGTACGGCACCGGTTCATCACGCGACTGGGCCGCGAAGGGAACCACGCTCCTGGGCGTGCGCGCAGTGATCGCCGAAAGCTACGAACGGATTCATCGATCCAATCTGGTGGGAATGGGCGTATTGCCACTCGCCTTCGACGCTGGGGCCGACGCCCAGGCGCTCGGCCTCACCGGCAAGGAAGTCTTCGAGATCGACGGCATCGCAAAGGGTCTCACGCCCGGCGGCACGGTAAACGTGTCAGCGACCGACCCAGACACAAAAAAGACGATCACCTTCAAGGCGATCGTCCGGCTCAATTCACCAGTGGAGCTTGAATACCTGCGGCACGGTGGGATTTTGACGCGAGTGCTGCGGATGTTCGCTATGAAATCATGACTTCCTGACAAACACAAACGTCGGCGCGCCAAGCCCCATCCCCGGTGAGTTCGCTTCGCGCTTGACGCGCAGTTCCTTGCCATCGGCGCTCAACGCCCAGGTGTCGTTCTGCACCAAGTCAGTATCGCCAGGATGGCTGACGGTGTGGACCACCATGACCGACCCGGTCCAAGTCACGGTACTCGTCGCCTCGGTCTCTGTGCCAATCAGTCGCAACGTGAACTTGTGCGGCGTCCCGTTCAACGCGTAGATCGCCTGCTGCTTTCCCGAAGGCGACTCGCGGTTCAGTACGATGGAATCGCCCTGCTGGATAACGGTCCAGGTAGCGGACTTCGGCGTGAAGGAACTCGAGTCGCTACGGGCATAGTCGAGCAGCCACGTTCCGGCAAAGTTCGTGTGCGTTGCCTGCCCTCGGACCGACGAAATCGCGACTGAGGCGAGAAACGCCCCCGTCGCGACACGTGCCACGCCAGTCCGGAGCAGCGTCAGCTCTTCTTGTTGAAGGAGAGCGTGCTCGAACCGAGCTCCTGGCCCATGGCCGAGATCGAGCGCTGCATCGTTATCGTCTTGCCGTCGCTGCCCATCGACCACTGATCAAGCTGTTCCACCGGAGTCTCTTGCACCGTCAGCGTCGTCTTGACCACCAGCTTGTCGCCCTGCCAGCTGAGGACGCTGGAGATCTCGGTGTCGGCGCCATTCACTGGAATGGTGTTCTTCCAGGTCTTGCCGTCGGTACCCCACACGATGTGCGACTTGATCGTCCCGGTATCGGCCGTTTCAGCGACGCGATCGGAAATGATACTGTCGCCATGGACCCGGATGGTGTACGTCGCAGATGTCGGTGCGCCGAGCTGTCCATCGACGACCGTCTTACTGGCGTCGAGAACCCAGACACCGCTGAAATCGGGATGCGCCTGAGCGGTTGCCCGCGTGCCGACCATCGCAACCAACACCAAGGACGCTACCACTGGTCGAATGCGCATTACGCCACCAAGTCCTTGAGCCGTTCGCCCGTTTCGCCTTCACGCAGACGGACCAGCGCGCGGTCGCGCAGCTGTCGAATCCGTTCACGCGTCACACCCATCATCCGGCCAATCTCTTCCAGCGTGCGAGGCTGGCCGTCATCGAGGCCGAAGTACAGTCGCAGCACCTTGGCATCGCGCGGCGGCAATGAATCCAGCGCCGCCTCAATGTCCGCGCTCTGCGAGTTTGCCATTGTGTGCGCGTCAGTCTGTTCCTGTTCTGCCAGAGCGAACCGCTCCATCCGCTCGTTGCCATCGCCTTCGCGCGTCGGATGATCGAGGCGCACGGCTTCAGTGTTGAGCGATGAAAGCGATCGCACCGCTTCTTCGGTCAGACCGGTGGCCCGCGCCAGCTCTTCCGTCGTCGGCATGCGCCCGAGCTTCTCCTTGAGCAGCGTCGTCGTCTTGCCGAGACGCGACAGGTCAGCGGTCCGGTTCAGCGGCACGCGCACCGGCCGACCATGACGCGCGATCGCTGCCTGCACCGCCTGGCGAATCCACCACACCGCGTACGAAATGAACTTCACGCCGCGATCTGGATCAAACTTCCGTGCCGCCGTCATCAGGCCGAGGTTCCCTTCGCCGATCAGGTCGACGAGCGGAACGCCACGATTCTGGAACTTTTTCGCGACCGAGACGACGAAACGCACGTTGTGCCGCGCCAATCGCTCCTGGGCGAGGATATCACCCTGAAACGCGCGGCGCGCCAATGCCATCTCTTCCTCCCGGTTAAGCAGCGGGACGCGGGAAATCTCGTCCAGGTACAGATCAAGACTCTCGCGGCCCTCGTCGACCGCCCGGGCGATCTGCGCCGGGCGGAGCGTCCGCCGCTTACCACGAGCACGAACAACAGCCATGAGCCAGCTCCTATTCCTTCGTTCCAGTCACCGTTGACCCAACCCCACGCCGGGCCGACCTGACCGAAATCTTCGTCAGCAGAACGTCGCCAAAATAACGCCGGAAACCGTTTCATGCAAGAAGAGTGGTAATTGCTTGTGAAACATCAACTTGCGGAAGACGTTACCGCGTGAAACCGGTCGGCGGCGATCAGTGTCTTATCGGACCTACGCCAAAGGGTCGATCAGTGTTCCCGATTTGACCTGACCCTGACGGCAGCGGGCCTATCACAAGGACGTTTGAGGTGGGGAAACAGTTACACCCTTAGAGCGACTTGATCTCCGTCACCAGTCGGGTGAGCGAGGCCTTGGCGTCGCCGAACAGCATCGCCGTGCGCGGCTCGTAGAACAGCGCGTTCTCGATGCCGGCGAACCCGGCATTCATGCTGCGCTTCAGCACGATGACGCTACGCGCCTTGTCGACGTTCAGGATGGGCATCCCGTAGATCGGCGACGACGGGTCGGAACGCGCCGCAGGGTTAACTACATCGTTGGCGCCGACGACGAGCGCGACGTCGCATTGCTCAAACTGTGGATTGATCTCTTCCATGTCGAGCAACTTCTCGTACGGAACATTCGCCTCGGCGAGCAGGACGTTCATGTGTCCCGGCATCCGCCCCGCCACCGGATGAATGGCGTACCGCACTTCACCGCCACGCTTCTCGATCTGCTCGGCAAGTTCCTGCACGACATGCTGCGCCTGCGCCACCGCAAGTCCATAGCCCGGCACCACAATCACCCGTGCTGCGAACGCCAGCTGTACCGCGGCGTCCTCGGGCGACACGCTCCGCACGGTGAGTCCGCTCGCCGACGTCGCCGCTGCTGCAACGGTTTCGGCGCCGAAGGCACCGAAGATGACATTGCCGAACGATCGGTTCATGGCCTTCGACATCAGGATCGACAGCAGAAGGCCCGAGGCGCCGTTGAGTGCGCCAGCGATGATCAGCACGTTGTTGCCGATGGCGAATCCGGTCGCCGCCGCCGCGAGGCCGGCGTACGAATTGAGCAGCGAAACCACGACTGGCATGTCGGCGCCACCAATCGGCAGCACCAGCAGCACACCAATCAGCAACGCCAACCCGATCATCAGCCAGAACGCCAGCGGATTGGCCGGGTTGATCACCAACCACACGAACATGCCAACGGTGGTGAGAAACAATCCGATACTGGTCGCGTTCTGCAGCGGCCAGGTGATCGGCTTTCCGGGCAGCAGCTCCTGCAGCTTGCCGAACGCCATGAGGGAACCGGTCACCGTGAGCGCGCCGAAGAGTGTCTCGAATCCAAGTGCCACCATGGTGCCGTGATCGATACCAGCACCGAAGTCCTTGACGATCCACTCATTCACACCGA
Organism: Gemmatimonadota bacterium; assembly: GCA_025360265.1. Lineage (GTDB taxonomy): Bacteria > Gemmatimonadota > Gemmatimonadetes > Gemmatimonadales > GWC2-71-9 > Palsa-1233. The sequence continues at coordinate 5,506 of JANYCP010000260.1, read as the reverse complement.
CCAGCGTGGCGGCCAGGGCGCCGAACCCGTGTGAGATGGCAATTTGTTGCGGCATCGCCGTCATCGGCACCTTGGTGCCAAGCGGCACGCCGATGATCGTACCAAGTACCAGGCCGACCACGATGTATGGCCAGGTCACGATGCCCGCGTTGGCCAGCGTACCCAGGATGGCGAGCAGCATGCCGACTGCCGCCTGGTTCATCCCGCGGCGCGCCTTGTCCGGGTTCGAGAGCGAGCGCAGTCCGAGAATGAAGAACACCGACGCCGCGAGATAGGCGGCTTCAATCAACAAGTCGCGTGCGTTCACTTTGGACCTGTCCCGAGCGTTGTCGAGGGATCTCCCGCCTTGCTGCCGCGCTTGAACATCTTGAGCATCCGGTCGGTGATCACGAATCCGCCAACGACATTGATCATCGCGCACGTCACCGCGATGCAGCCGAGGATGTTGCTGATGCGGCTGCTTCCCGATCCGGCCGCGACCAGCGAGCCAACCAGCGAGATCCCGGAGATTGCGTTGGTGGCCGACATCAGCGGTGTATGCAGCAGCGACGGCACCCGACTGATGACCTGGTAGCCGACGAACGCTGCGAGGACGAAGACGTACAGTTGAATGACCGTGGTGGCGTTCATTGCGCATTCCCCGTCTGCGGTGGGTTCAGGCACATGACCTTGACGATATCGTCATTCATGTCGAGTACGACCTTCCCGTCTTTGCGAAGCAGGTCCACCAGCGTCTGCACATTGCGCGAAAACATCTGCGAGGCATGCATCGACATCGTGCTCGGCAAATTCAACGGACCGACAATGGTGACGCCGTGATGCACCACCGTTTCTCCCGGCTGGGTGAGCTCGCAGTTGCCGCCGGTTTCTGCAGAAACATCCACGATCACCGAACCCGGCTTCATCGTTTCCACCATCGCCCGGGTGATCAGCCGCGGCGCAGCCTTCCCCGGGATCGCGGCGGTGGAGATCACCAGATCGGCTTGCGCCATCGCGCCGCCAATCGCGGCCAGCACACGCTGCTGCTGGTCGTCGGCGAGTTCCTTGGCATAGCCGCCCGCGGTCGCAGCGTCGGCAGCGATCGCCTCGGGCGCCAGAAACTTCGCGCCGAGTGACAGCACCTCTTCCGCCGCAGCGGCACGCACATCGAATCCGGTCACCACGGCGCCGAGCCGGCGTGATGTGGCGATCGCTTGAAGGCCGGCAACGCCGGCGCCGAGAATGAGCGCCTTGGCGGGAGTCAGCGATCCGGCGGCGGTGGTAAGCATTGGCAGGAAGCGAGGCAGCGACGACGCACCCATGAGCGCCGCCTTGTATCCCGCGACCGTAGCCTGAGAGGAGAGCACGTCCATTGCCTGGGCGCGGGTCGAACGCGGCACCCGTTCGAGCGCCAGCAACGTGACGCCGCGAGCCGCCAGTGTTTCCGGTGTCGCCGCCGGATCCCGGCCGACCAGCGCGATCAGCACTGTGGGCCGAGTGAACGCAGACAACTCGGCGTCAGTCGGTCGTTGCACTTTGCAGACAATGTCCGCCGCAGCGGCGTCACGCGCATCGCCCAGGATCGCTCCGGCGGCGAGATAGGCCTCGTCGGCAAACCACGCGGCTGCACCAGCACCGCGCTCGACAGTGACCGAGTCGCCTGCCTTGATTAATCGAGCAACCGAGTCCGGGACGAGGGCGACCCGGCGTTCGCGAACCGCCGTTTCCTTGAGCAGGCCGACATGCATCGTGCGCGTACTCCGCGATGTGAGGCGCTGCCAACCTACCCCGCCCACGGTGGACTTTCAACGGAGCACGCGTCACCTTGCGTGAATGCGCCAGACTGCAACTGCGTACGCACCCGGCTCCATCGGCAATGTCGGCCCGGGACTGGACATTCTCGGACTCGCCGTTTCCGGTCGGGGAGATGAAGCGACCTTCACAATGCGTGACGAACGCGGCATTCTCATCGCCGGCGCCGGCCATCCCGACCTGCCGACCGATCCCTCGCGCCACGCGACCGCGATCGCCGCGTCCGCCGTCTTCGCGCGCGCCGGGTATCGTGGCGGCGCGACGCTTCGTGTCACAAAAGGACTGCCGCTCTCCGGCGGACAGGGTGGTAGCGCCGCGTCGGCGATCGCAGGCGCAGTGGCGGCGAATTATTTACTCGACGCCGGACTCGATGACGCTGCGCTGCTTGAATGCGCACTCGAAGCGGAATCGGCAGTCGCTGGCCGCCACGCGGATAACCTGGCCCCTTCGCTCCTCGGCGGACTGGTGCTGGTCAGGTCGCTCGACCCAATCGACGTGATTCGTTTGCCGGTGCCGGCCAATCTCCGTGTCGTGCTCGCGCACCCTGATCAGCAACTCCAGACGCGAGACGCCCGCGCCGTACTGCCGCACGACATTCCCCGCGATGTCGTGTTGCACCAGGCGGCAAACGTCGCCGCGATGGTGGCTGGCGCCTGCCTTGGGGATGTGGCACTGATCGGACGCGCGCTCGATGATCGCATTGCGGAACCCGCGCGCGCTGCATTGCTGCCAGGGTTCATCGCGGCGAAACAGGCCGCAATGGCGGCAGGCGCACTTGCCTGTTCCATCAGCGGCGCCGGCCCAACCGCGTTTGCGCTGGTGGACGACGAGGTCGTCGGGGTCCGCGTCGCGGCGGCCATGGCCGCTGCGTATGCCATGGCAGGATTGCCGACCGCTACACGCGTCGCCACGATCGACCTGCGCGGAGCGACGGTACGATGACCGCGCGGGCCAGCTGGCAGCGCTGCGATGATTGCCACCAGGAACTCGACGAGCTTGATCCGCGACCGCGTTGCCCCGCGTGCGGTGGTCTGCTCGCGATCGTGCACGCAACATCGGTCACGCGGGAGCAGCTCGCGGCCAGCACGTCCCCCTCTGGCGTCTGGCGGTACGGCGATTTGGTGTTGCCAACCGCGAAGGGCATGGCCGTGTCCTACCCCGAGGGGAATACACCATTGATGCGCCGGCAGGCCATCGGCGACTGGTGTGGCGTCGACGCGTTGCAGCTCAAGCATGAGGGGCTGAATCCCACGGGCTCGTTCAAGGATCGCGGCATGACCGTGGGGATCACGCAGGCGAAACGGATCGGGGCTCGCGCGGTGGCGTGCGCATCCACTGGCAACACAGCGGCATCACTCGCTGCCTACGCCGCACACGCTGGAATTCCGGCGCTCTGCCTTGTCCCGGAAGGCCAGGTCACCACGGCCAAGTTGTCGCAAACACTGGCCTGCGGTGCGCGCACGCTGGTGGTCGATGGCGATTTCGATGATTGCCTCCGCCTGATGCAACAGGCCAGTAGTGAGCTTGGTGTGTACCTGTTGAACTCGATCAACCCGTTTCGCCTTGAGGGACAGAAGACCATTGTGTTTGAGATGCTTGAGCAGCTCAACTGGCACGCGCCCGACTGGATCGTGCTGCCCGCCGGCAACCTCGGCAACACCGCGGCGTTCGGCAAGGCGATCGACGAAGCGATGGCGCACGGGTTGATCGCGCGACGGCCGCGTATCGCCGCGGTGCAGGCCGAACACGCCAGCCCGTTCGCCGCAGCCTTCACTCGTGAATTCGATCGGCTGGTTCCGGTGCATGCGGACACGATCGCTACCGCAATCAAGATTGGCGCGCCGGCGTCCTACTCGCGCGGCGTCCGTGCCATTCGTTCCACCAATGGCGTGGTGATCACCGTCACCGATGCAGAAATTCTTGCCGCCAAGGGTGCGATTGATCGAACCGGCGTCGGCTGTGAACCAGCGAGCGCTGCCAGTGTGGCCGGCGTCCGAAAGCTCTGCCACGCTGGAACCATTGGCTCGGCGGAGTCGGTTGTCGCCGTGCTGACCGGCCACATCCTCAAGGACTCCAGCATCCTGCAACAAATTCACGGCGAACACTCAATCGCCCCGGAACTCGCCAATCTACCCGTGAGAATTCCAGCGGATGTGCAAGCGATCGCAGCCTTGCTCGACTCCATTGAGGAGGGGCGGATTGAACGATCTTAGAGTCCGGGAGTGTCACAGTGTTGCACATAGTCTACACAACCGACGACATTTAGCGGGATAGACGCAACATCGCCGCGCGGCGCATGTGTTGTTTTGTCTCAACACAAATGCGTCAAGTGTCTGATTTTCAACAGGTTGGGCTAGCGGCGAGCACGCGGCACCGGGTTTGCTCTTGAAGTTCTTTATCGAGGTGAACCGCTCGACATATAAGGAGTTGAATCGACGTGTTGTCACGCAGAGCCCGACTGGTCGCCGCCGTTCTCGTCACCGCGTTAGGCCGCCTCCCGGCCCAGACGCCTGTGCAGCCGCATGCGTACGCCAACGATTTTGGTATTGAGGCCGCGTTTCTCGCGCCGAACAACTCAGCCAACAATCCGCTGATCGCGACATACTATGGCTGGGAAGGAACTACGGTTTTCGGGCATTCGATCTGGGCGCTGACGCTGGACGATTACACCAAGGACTTGGCTAAGGGCTGCTTCGCCTTCTCCTCGAGTTATCGCGGCGGCTGCAGTGCACCAAGTCAGGACCTCGCTGGCCTATTGGGCCAGACACGACTTTTTGGTCCGGGGAGTCAGGACCCAATTCTCAACCCGGCTCCAGGCGGCAAGGCATTCAACGACCCGGCAGTCTGTCCGGTCCCGGCCCAGGCTTGTTTCGGCAACCCATTCAGCGTGCCGTTCACGTTCACGCCTGGCGACGAAATCATTTTTGCGCTGCAAGTCGACCAAGGGATCGACGGCGAGCTCGGTACACCGGACTACAACTGGTTCTTCTCCGGCGACCCGTCCCGCAATGCCTACGCCGACGGTGATGGCGGCCTCGGCTGGGCACACCTTGCGTATTGGCAGAGCGGCGTCGGCGGCAACAAGGGCGCTGTTACGCCTGTGCCTGGCACCGAGGGGAAGACGCTCCTCGGCTGGGAAGACACCGGTTGGATCAACAGCGACTGGGATTTTGACAACGCGATCTTTTCCATCACGCCGACACCGCCTGGTGTGATTCAAGCGATCACTCCGGAGCCGGCGACAATGACGTTGCTTGCCACCGGACTCAGTGGCCTGGCCCTGTTGGGGCGGCGTCGCCGTCGGAAGGTCTCCGCCGCGTGACGGGGGTCGCGCAGCGTCACTCCGGTGCCCCGCTGTACACGAGGCCGGCCCTACAGGCCGGCCTCGTCGCCATTATGGTCGGAATGATCGCCCAGATCTGGGCTCATCGAACAGCGACGGTGTTTGCGTTCTGGGACGCGCAGGCTCATCTCGATATCGCGCGACGCGTGGTGGACTCTACCACGCCCGGCTTGCAGATGCTCGGCACCGTGTGGCTGCCGATCCCGCATCTCCTGGTGCTGCCGTTCACGTTGGTGGACCGTTGGTGGTGGAACGGCACCTCAGGCGGCATCGTTGGCTGCGCGGCATACGTTCTGATTGTCGCGAGCTTTCACGATCTTCTGGTGCGCCGAACGGGCGCGCCACGGTTCTCGTGGATCGGCACACTCTTCG
>JANYCP010000253.1 GCA_025360265.1 Gemmatimonadota bacterium | reverse complement strand
GTTCCGCGGCCCACGTCCTGTCCGGTGAGCCGCACCGGAATGTCCTCGACCAGCAGTGATGCCAGCGCCAGCGCCTCGGCGTGGCCCCAGTCAATTGCCCCAGCCGTACCGAGAGCCGTGCGACGGCGCTGTAGCTGGGTGTTGACCTTTGGGTGCACCGCAAACTCCTGGGGCCACACGAGCAACTGTTCATTGAGCGCCGTGAGTTGCTCAGCTGCGACACCAGTGTCAAAGTCGCCTGGTGTCATCGGTTCCGGTGGCGTGATCTTCACCGATTCGGCAGCGTTGTGCGCTGCGCGGAATGCGGTCTGAATTTCCAGCAGGTGCGTGTACGCCTTGTCGACGAGATTGTTTCCCTCGCCGGCGGGAATGGTGCCAGCTGCTTCAAGCGCGGCGGCGTATTGCTGACGCAGCGTGGGATGCACCTTGATCTTCGCAGCCATGATCGGCTGCGTGAAGCTCGCCTCATCGCCCTCGTTGTGGCCGTGGCGGCGATAGCCAACGAGATCAATGAGCACGTCGGCCTGGAAGCGAAGACGGTAGGCCATCGCGAGTCGCACCGCCGAGAGACATGCCACCGCATCGTCGGCGTTGACGTGAATGATCGGGATGTCGAATCCCTTGGCAAGGTCCGATGAATAGCGCGTCGAGCGCGCTTCGCGTGGGTCAGTGGTAAATCCGACCTGGTTGTTGGCGATCAGGTGCAGCGTACCACCGGTGCTGTAACCCGCGAGATTGCCGAGGTTCAACGTTTCCGCCACAACGCCCTGACCAGGGAACGCGGCGTCACCATGAATCGATACGGGTAGCGCCGCGCTCGCGTCGAGGTTCGCGTCACGATCGTGCCGGTTTTTTTGTTCGGCGCGAGCGCGACCGTTGATCACTGGATCGACAAACTCCAGGTGACTCGGGTTGGCAAGCAATGTCACCTTGACGGCGCGGCCACTGGCCGTGAGGAATGCGCCCTCGGCGCCGTGATGATACTTGACGTCACCGGTGCCGCCGTCTGGCGTCGCGTCGCCCTTGTTGCCTTCGAATTCAGAAAGAATCACTTCGTACGGTCGGCCGACGTTGTGGGTCAGCACGTTGAGTCGTCCGCGATGCGCCATGCCGAGCACGAGATTGCGCACACCAGCTTCGCCGGCGAGCTCGGTGACGAGGTCGAGCATCGGCACCATGATGTCAACGCCCTCGATCGAAAACCGCTTCGCTCCGAGGTATGCCTTGTCGAGGAAGCGTTCCATTCCTTCCACGGCGGTCAGGCGACTCAGCAATGCCTTCGCCTCATCGGAGGTCAGTGCCTTGCGGTGCACGCCAGACTCGATCTGTTCACGGAGCCACAGCCGCTTCTCGTGCGACGCGAGATGCTCCACCTCATACGCGATCGAGCCACAATAAATCTGCTGCAGATTTGGCAACGCTTCGGCGAGCGTGTCGCCCGGCACTCCGACGCGCAGGATCGACGTCGGAATCGTCGCCATGATTTCCGGCGTCAGGCCGAGCGTGGCGGGATCGAGCGATGGATCGCCGGGCGGAAGGGCGCCGAGCGGATCGAGGTGTGCGGCGAGATGGCCGTGAGTGCGAAATGCCTTGACCAGACCCATGCCGGCGGCGACGTGAGAGAGCTGCACGTTTGACGCTCGCGAACTCTCGTCCTGCGCGAAGCGCGGGACCCCAAGTGTCGGTGCGGGAACAGGTACTTGAGGTCCCTCGTCCCGCTTCGCGGGACTCAGGACGAGGGAGAGTTGCGCCGCAATGTCCTGATAAAACCCATTCTCACCCTGTAACATCTGATCAACCAGGCGCAGGAACGATCCCGACTCTGCACCCTGAATCACACGATGATCGTAAGTGCTCGTCATCGTCATGATCTTGGAGACGCCGAGCTGCGCGATCGTTGCGGTGTCCACCGACGAGAACTCCGGCGGGAACGCGATCGACCCGGTTGCGATGATGGTTCCTTGTCCCGGCATAAGGCGGGGAACTGACGCAACCGTTCCAAGCCCACCAGGATTGGTGAGCGTCATCGTCGCACCGGCAAAATCATCGGGCATCAACTTGTTGTGCCGGGCCTTGTCGACAATCGCTTCGTATACCGCGAGAAATTCCGCGAAGGTGAGCGTGTCGGCGCGCTTCAGCACCGGGACGACAAGCCCGCGGCTGCCGTCCTTGCGTTCCACATCCACGGCCAGACCGAGATTTGCGTGCTCGGGGACGACCTTATAGGTGTCGGCGCCACTCTTGAGCACCGACGTCCCCATCATCGCGAATTGCTTGGTGCCCTGTACCAACGCCCAGGCGATCAGGTGGGTGAACGAGAGCTTCTCTGTCCGCCCCGCATTCTTGAGTTGTGCGTTCAGCTCGGCGCGACGCCCCTCGAGCGTCCGGACCGGGATATCACGAAAGGTCGTCGCGACTGGCAGTGCCAGCGACGCCTCCATGTTCTGGGCGAGCTTGAGGGCAGGCCCTTTCAGGAGGACGGCGCCTGCTGGAACGGTTACGGTCGGGGCAGCGGGGGTAGCGCTCGCACTGGCAGGAGGCGCTGCTGCCCTGGGCTCGATCGGCACCTGGGACTGTTCCGCGAGCAATGCCTCGTACATCGCCTCGGCGGGCAAGGCGACCTCGGGGAACTCGGAATCGGCTGGAACCACTGGAAACTCCACCAATTGGTAGGGCGGAAAGATAGCGCAGTTCGAGATAGCCCCGGACCCGGCTCACGTCCCACGGCTCTCCTCTTACCTTTGGGTATGCTCACCCCACCACCCGGGCGCCGGGCCGTCGTTGTTGCCGGTCTGCGTACCCCGTTCGCCAAGGCAGGAACGGCGCTTCGTGATGCCACCGCTGGTGATCTCGCCCGGCATTGCACCCGCGAGCTGCTCTACCGAACCGAACTCTCTGGTGGCGAAGTCGACGAAGTGATCATGGGCCAGGTCATCTCGTCGCCGCTGGTCTACAACATCGCTCGCGAAGTATCCCTGCTGCCGCAATTGCCGCGCACCATCCCCGCATACACGCTCAATCGTGCCTGCGCATCGGGTGCGCAAGCGATCTGCAATGCGGCCGACCAGATCATGGCGGGACACGCCGACGTCATTCTCGCCGGCGGTGTCGATACCCTCTCCGATGTGCCGATCCTGCACACGCGCAAAGTGGCGCAGATTCTTCAGGCGGCGACCCGCACGAAGTCGTTGCGGGAGCGGCTTTCGCTCTTCGCCCAGATTCGCGCCCAGGACCTCAAGCCCGTGGCGCCGGCCATCGCCGAGCCGAGCACTGGGGAGTCGATGGGGCAGTCGGCCGAGAAGATGGCGAAGGAAAATCACATCAGCCGCGAGGCGCAGGATCAACTGGCCCTGATGAGTCATCAGCGCGCCGCGGCGGCCACCGCCGATGGAAGGATCACCGCCGAGATTGCGCCGTGGTTTGGCGGACCGAACATGGATCAGGTCATCACGACCGACAACCTCGTTCGCGGTGACACCTCACTCGATGCGCTCGGGAAACTCAAGCCGGTGTTCGATCGCCGTTATGGCAGTGTGACGGCAGGCAACGCATCACCGTTGACTGATGGTGCGTCGACCACGCTCATCATGGCCGAAGAAAAGGCTCGTTCTCTGGGCTACCGGCCGTTGACCGCGATCCGGAGTTACGCCGTCGCTGCCGTCGATCCGGGGTGGCAGTTGCTGATGGGGCCAGCGTACGCCGTGCCGCGCGCACTCAAGCGTGCCGGTATTTCCTGGCAGCAGCTTGGCCTGATCGAGATTCACGAAGCGTTTGCGGCGCAGGTGCTATCGAATATTCAGTCCTGGAGTTCGCCCGCGTGGGCCAAACGACTGGGATTGCCCGGTCCCACGGGTGAAGTGGATTGGGCGATCACCAACGTGATGGGAGGCTCGATCGCCGTGGGGCATCCGTTCGGTGCCACTGGATCGCGCCTCGTCACGACGATGTCGAATGAAATGATGCGACGCGACGTGCAGTTCGGATTGATCTCGATCTGTGCGCAAGGCGGCATGGGGTTCGCGCTGGTGCTGGAGCGTGTGCCATGAGCGCCTTCTCCGTAGAACGACGCGGTGCAGTGGCGATCGTGACCTTCGACACGCCACACGATGCGGTCAACAAGATCAGCAAGGCGATCGGATGGGAGCTCGAGGAGCTGGTGCAGCGACTCGAAGCGGACGAGGTCGTCAAGGCGATCGTGATTCGCTCCGGCAAGCCCGACATCTTCATCGCGGGCGCCGACATCGATGAGTTCGTGATGCTGCGCTCAGTCGAGGAAGCGACGCGCCTATCCAAGGACGGACAACTACTCATGCAGCGAATTGCCGATTCCAGCAAGCCAGTGGTGGCGGCTATTCACGGTGCGTGTCTTGGTGGTGGCCTCGAATTGTCACTGGCCTGCAGTTATCGCGTCGCGAGTGATCATCCGAAGACGGTGCTTGGCTTTCCGGAAGTACAACTCGGATTGCTGCCGGGAGCCGGTGGATCGAATCGTTTGCCCAGGTTGATCGGTGCGCACGCCGCACTGGACATGATTCTCACTGCCCGCAGCGAGCGCGGCAAGAAGGCGCTCGCGATCGGGCTGATTGATGAGCTGGTACCGGAATCGATCCTCGTCGATATCGCCGTGGTGGCGGCAGAGCGGCTCAGTCGCGGTGGCAAGCAGCCGAAGCGGCGCGGCGGATCGCTCTGGATTGATGGCAACCCGCTCGGCCGGTTGATGGTGTATCGGAAGTCGCGCGAACAGGTAACCAAGAAGACTGGCGGTCATTACCCGGCGCCGTTGCGCGCGATTGAAGTTGTTCGCACGGCGCTCGAACATGGCATGGCGCGTGGGCTCGAGGCCGAGGCGCAGGCGTTCGGCGAACTCGCGATGACCGACGTTTCACGCCGCTTGATCGAAATCTTCTTCGCCACGACGGAACTCAGGAAGGACGATGGTGTGCCCTCCGGATATGGTCACGCTCGTCCGGTGCGTCGGCTTGGTGTCGTCGGTTCCGGATTCATGGGATCGGGTGTCGCGGGTACGGCGGTGTTGCAGGCCGGCGTGGAAGTGCGAATGAAGGACGCCGATCTCGCCAAGGTCGGTCGCGGCCTCAAGGCCGCGACGGACATCATCACCGCACAGCTGTTGCGTCGCCGGATGACCCCGCACGAATACGTTCGCAAGTGCGCGTATCTCTCTGGATCAGGGGACTTCGAAGGCTTTGGCGGAGCCGATATCGTGGTCGAGGCGGTGTTCGAGGAACTGGCCGTGAAGCGTCAGGTGGTTGCCGACCTGGAAGGTGCGGTACCACCGGGCACCGTGATTGCGACCAATACGTCGACGCTGCCCGTGCACGACATCGCGAGCGGCGCGCAACATCCGGAACGAATTCTCGGCATGCACTTCTTCTCGCCAGTGGAAAAAATGCCGTTGCTCGAAGTGATACCGACCGACCAGACGTCGGCCGATGCGATTGTCACTGCCGTGCAGTTCGGGCGCCGCATGGGTAAGACGGTGATTGTGGTGGCCGATTCACCCGGGTTCTGGGTCAACCGCATCCTGCTGCCGTACCTGAACGAAGCCGGACTGATGATCGAAGAAGGCGTCCCAATCGAGATTATCGATGACGTGATGACGCGGTGGGGCTTCCCGGTCGGACCGCTGGCGCTGATGGATCAGGTCGGGCTTGATGTCGGTGAAAAAGCGGGTAAGGTGATGCATGCCGCGCTCGGCGATCGGCTCCGTCCCTCGCGGGTGATTCCGGTGATGCGTGCCGATGATCGCCAGGGGCGGAAGAATGCCCGCGGGTTCTACTTCTACAAGGACGGCCACAGCACCGGCGTCGACAACAGCGTCTTCGGATTGCTCGGTGTTCGTCCGCTTGGAGAGGTTGACAAGCAGAAAGTGCAGGACCGCCTGGTGTTTGCGATGCTCAATGAGGCAGCGCGCGCCATGAGTGAGGGCGTCGTGCGAACACCGCGCGACGGTGATGTCGGTGCGTTGTTCGGCATTGGCTTTCCGGCATTTCGCGGCGGGCCGCTGCGGGTACTGGACGCAATGGGCGCGGCCGAAGCAGTGGCGAAGCTCGACAAGCTGGCGGCGACTCATGGCACACGCTTCGAGCCAGCGCCGGTGCTCGACGAGATGGCGCGTACCGGACAACGCTGGTATCCGGCGCCGGCGGGTCGCTGAGCGCAGCGCGCCGTCGGGCTGCCCTTGTCTTCGCCCTGGTCGCGGCACTCATCTGGTGGCGGGCACGCTCCAGTGGCTTCTATTTCATCGTCGGTTTGCAAGGTGACGCGTCGGCGAATCTCGGGCCGCTCCTGCCCGCCCTCTGCGCCGGATTCAGCGCGGCACTGACTCTCCTGATAGCCGATGCGGCCGCTGGCGTTGTCGCCGGATTGCTCGCCGTTGCAATGCTTGTCGCGTTGCCGGGTTTCATCCCGGTGCACCACGATTCGCTCACCGGTCCACCGCTGCTGGCGATCACCCTGCTGATGCTGGCGGCGATGATCCACGCACCGCGCTTTTCGCTTGCATATGGTACGTTCGGCGCGATCGGTGGTTTGCTGATCGCTACGGATGGTGTGGGACTGCCGCTGGCCGCTGCGGCGTGGGCGTTGCTGCAACGCGCGAGAGAGAACGGTCGCTGGCGTCGCGTGGCGTTGGCGCTCACTCCAACCATTCTTGTGCTGGTTGTGGCGCATCTCGTTGGCGGTGCGTGGCCGGGACATCTCGTGTTTGAATGGCGCGGCGGACTCGATCACGGGCTTCGGGCGGCTGGAACCATCATCGGCAACCAGATGACGCCGACGATCACGAGTTCGACGCTGCGATTTCTTGTGATTGCGGATCTTGCACTGATTGTTGTCGCGGTTCTTGTGGTTGGTTGGCGGCGCGTCGGCCGAGCGGCGGCGGAGAGCGCGCCGGTGCGCGCCGTGTACCCGGCGGCCGGGTTGCTGGTCGGCGCGCTCGCGATTGGCTTGGCGGGTCGTACGCTGTTGGTGCGCGGTGCCGGTGAACCGGATGTTGACGCCGTCCTGCCGCTGGTGGCACTCACTGCGCTGATACTGGCGATCAGCATTGCCGGGCTATGGACGAGACTGCCCAGGTGGGGCAAGGTGCTGACCGCCATGCTCCTCGCCGGTTGGTTTCAGGCGGCCGTGCGAGGGTGACCCGGCAAGCGTTGCGCTGGGGCATTCTCGGCACCGCCTCCATCGCGACGCGGCGGCTGATTCCGGCAATGCACGCGTCCATCAGAAACGAGGTGGTCGCGATCGGGTCGCGTGACGTTGCGCGAGCGCGCAGCGTCGCCACGGAGTTCGGTATCGCTCGGGCGTTTGGCAGCTACGACG
>JANYCP010000210.1 GCA_025360265.1 Gemmatimonadota bacterium | reverse complement strand
GAACAATGGCGAGACGACCGGCGAGCAATTCGCCAAGCTGGTACCCGGCAACGGGAAATCCGGCCGGACATTTCTCGGGTGCGACAAGCGCAAGCGCCATGCTGATCCATAGTCGCACGACCTCATCGGGTCTGCGCACTGCAAGACCGGGTTCGAATGCTTCCCCGCTCGCGTTTCGCGCATCAATGACGCCCCAGTCGATCTCTGCGCCGCCGTTGACCAGCGCCGCGAGCTCAAGCAGCCGATGCAATCGAAAACCCCTGATTGGATTCTCCATCATGTCGCGCATGGCGTGGGCGATGGCATTCCACGCGAGGTCGGTCACCGGAGGGACTCGCACCGACTGTCCGGCCCATTGAAGGACTTCCGACCCGTCAAACGCCCGCGACCATGCGACGCCGGGGCTCACAGTCGGTGACGTGCTGTCGTGCAGTTCAACTCCGATCCGCCCCTTGATCAGGGGAGCGAGGTGATGACCTCGCGGGGCATCCTCCGGCTTCGCAGTTGGCGCATCGACATATCCGTCGGCGCGGAGTACCGCGTCAGCTTCCGCACCACGCTCATCTGGCACAAGCAAGTCGACATCACTCGTTGCGCGCGCATCCCAGTACGGGAACCGGCCGGCGAGGGCAGACCTCGCCACGCCCTTGATGAGAATTACCGGAACATCGGCTCGATTGAGCAGCGCCACGACGGCGGCCGCTTCAACTTCAACTTCCAGGCGCCGCGCGGCCGCCTCGAATGCCTGGACCCGCAGTTGCTCGCCAAGACCTGGTGAGAGCGATTCGAGTGCGTTGACAGCGCGGAGCCGCCTGAACAACCACGTCCCTGCCCCCTCGTACGCAACCAGTTCGGCAAGTCCGCGGGTATCGGCGGCGCGCCAACGCACGGCCAGATCGCGTTCGTGATCGCTAGCAAATCGGAGCGTATCGAGGAGAAGCTTCGGCAATGTCGAGATCATCGCTCACCGTCGCCCAAGCTCGGAAACGCTGTCAATACTTGGAATGTCTCGACATGGTTGATTGCCGGTTCCAGATATGGTGCACCGTCACGCACCAGCCACGCGTGGGCCGCCAACGCATTCTGCTCATCACGTCGCACGCCGATCCGCAACTCGGCCGGACGGCCTGCGCGATGCACGAGGTAGTGCAGCACCAACGCTCGCCTCAGGCAGGTGTGGCGCCATGGTGGCGGGAGGCCCCGCAGCAAACGATCGATCCACTCTGCGATCGCAGCATCGTCGACGCTGGGATCCGCAATCACTGGCATCGGACGCCGGGCAACCCAGCGCGCGATGCGATCGAGCGGTACGAGGTGGATCAACGGCGGAAGCCAAACGGTGGCGATCGTCGCGCGAATGCGCCAGCGCGGCGTCAGCCGGCGGATCATGCGATCGATTCCACGACGTTTGCCGAGAGACAATGGTCGAGGAATGCCTTCGTGGTTTCCGCGGCCGCCTGCGGTGTGACCTCGTACTCGGCCAGGATCGCCGTCACCAACTCATCAAAAGTGCGCGGCTGCTTCAGCGCTTCGAGAATCGTCAACCCCGTTTCGTTGACGCTGAAATACTTGCGGGCCTTCAGATGAAGCACGACTCCCTCACCTTCCAGTTCGGTGAGTCGCAGGTCGTCGTGGCGGATATAGCGAAAGTCGCTCATGGCAAGAAGTCCCCGAGCGCACCAGGCGCTGAGAATAGGTCGGGTGCGAGCGTGGCGGTGTAGCAGCGTGCTTGTCGAGTCAGTCGTGCCATCAAGTCCAGATGCTCCTGCGAACCGGTTGGCTCGAACAATACCCATGGCGAACGCTGCATGAGCGGCGTGATCGCCTGTCGCGCCGGCAGCGGCGTAAGAGTGGTCCTGTCGCCGCCGATTGCGGTGAAGACCACGATGTCCGGTGCGACCTCGCTCACCCAAGCGGCGCCGAGGTCTTCGGGCCAGAATCCGTGTTTCCCTCGTCTCGCCAACGCGAGGCCACCGGCGCGCCCTATCAGATCGAATCCGCCGGGACGAAGCGCGATCGGGCTGCGAAATCCCACCACGCGCGCTCGATCGCCGCCAGGCGCCAGAAAAGCGATGTCGTCGGTACTGACCCGCCACCCGCGCGAAGCGAGCAGCGCAGTCGTGGTCGATTTCCCGGAGCATGAGTCGCCGATCAACATCCATCCCCGCCCTGCAGGATCGATAGCCGTCGCAGCGTGAACGTGATAACGCCCGACGCGTTTCCAGAGGAAGATCAGGGTAACGAGGAAAAAACTTCGCAGGAAATAGTCGACTTGTTCCAGCGCCTCACGCGACACTTCGACAATCGCCTCGGCGCGACGCTCGTCGATCCGGGCGCGAGCGGGGGCAGCGCGCCAGGTGACATGCACCCAGCCAAGCGGCTCGCCGGCACGGATGTCGACATCAGCCTGCTGGAAGATCTCGCGCGAATCGTCCCATTCGCCGACTGAGTCGACGACGTTCAACACGACCCGGAAGTCTTCGGGGAGCTCCATCCGGGATTCGAGCAGCCACTCGGCCACTGCGGAATCCAGCGTCGGATTGTTGGATGTCAGGTTGGGCGTCAAGGTCACGCCGGAGTATAGAGCACGACCCGGGCCAGAAAGGAGCGATTGGTGGGGTGGGCCCCCACGCAGGCTTCGTCAGGTCACTGCAATCTGAGAATGAAATTCCCCCACGCGCCAATCCGGGCGTGGGGGAATATCACACTGCACTACCCAAGCGATTTAGCCCAGGGAGGCCACGGACAACTTCAGCACAGATTCGGGTTCGTGGCGCAACTCGGAATCCCTGAGACCGCGGCCATCAACGTCAAGGCAGCCAGCGACTGCTGTTCGATCAGCTGCGGAGCAACAAAACTCTTTCGCATTCCATCCTCCTTGGGGGTGTTACTAACGGATCGAAGAAATGGCCCCGGCCAGCGTCAGCGTGGCCAGAGACGCCTGCTCGGACAATGTCGGCGGCACAAAGTTCTTTTTCATCGGAGTTGCCCTCGAAGCAGAAGCGCCATCCACCGCAGTTGGTGGAACGGGGTAGCCATGGTTCGTCGGTGATGCGTCAACGAATGGCAAGTCTCGTGCGCCACTCCGCTGGCCATCGATACTCGCGGCCGCTGGTTGAAGGCAGCCCCGCGGCACCCATTACAACCCCATGTGTCATTGAGAGTTACAGATTCGGCACGATTGCTTAGTGCTCCGGCCGGAGCTGGCCGAGCAGCCGAGGCCGCCGAGGGGGAATGTTGCGGCGCCGCATCACTTCAGTGCAGGCGTTCCACGAACGAGCAACCGGACCGGCAAGCACGAGCTGACCGCCGAGAAGCTCCTTACCGGTGTCCGTTCAGGCGCTCGAGCGACAGGCCGAGTGCCTTGATCTCCTCGCCATACTTGGCCCAGTCGCCGTTCCGCTGAGCGTCCAGCGCGCTTTGGTAATGGCGACGAGCCTCCGCAATGTCGGCGGCGAACTGGCCAGTCGGGGCCACGGCCGCCGC
>JANYCP010000195.1 GCA_025360265.1 Gemmatimonadota bacterium | reverse complement strand
GCGCGCTCTGCAACGGGAGCCGACTACCGGTTACAGCTCCGCGATGGCTCGACCCGTTTGGTGACACTCAGTCGGCTGGCGAATGGGCCGGCCATGCAGGGGCACGGGCCGATCGGTGAGCTGGATCCCGCCAACGATGCGACTGGATGGCGGACATTGTTGTCGCCGGCGCTCGCTCCGTGGGCCTTGCAGGAGTTTTCGCATGTGCTGCGGCGGCGCGATGCCCCGGAACTCGACGCCGTAGTTGTTCAACTCCACGCCAACGTGGACGCTGACGGACAATCGATCGCCGCATTTCTCGCAGCATCCGATTCGATCCGCCGGGCGACACACCGCAAGAACTTCGTGCTCGACATGCGTTTCAACGGTGGCGGGAATCTTCAGCTCACTCGCGAGTTCATGTCGTCGCTTCCCGGGCGACTTGATCCGGGTGGCCGTATCGTGGTTCTGACCAGCCCCTGGACCTTCTCTGCGGCGATCTCCAGCACGAGCTACCTGAAGCAGGCAGGTGGCGATCGCGTCACGCTCGTCGGTGAAGCGCCGGGCGATCGGATGCAGTTCTTCGCGGAGGGGCAACCCATTGTGTTGCAGCATTCCGGTGTGATGGTGCTGATGGCGACCGAACGCCACGACTATCTCACCGGGTGCAAGCCGTTCACCGATTGCCACCCGCCGGTGGTGCGCTTTCCGATCAGCGTGAAATCATTGGCGCCGGATGTGGCGGCGCCATGGACGCTGGAAGCTTACGCGACGGGTCGAGATCCGGGGATGGACGCGGTGGCCAAGGTGCTGAAGCGAAACTAGCCGCCAGCGATCGACCCGATCACCAGGTACGGCTCACTCCCGGCCGCTACGGCGGCGGGGAGTGGCGCGTCGAGGGGCTCGTGCGAGAGATCCTCACCGCAGGCATAGAATCGCAGGAATGGCCGGCGCTGTTTCGTGACGTGGTCACGAATGGCGCCGCGCAACATCGGATAGCGCAGCTCGATGGCATCGACCACAGAGCGTTGCGTGACCGGACCACTCACGTCGAGCTGTACTTCGCCCTTCACTTGCGCGAGTGATCGTAACGGCGACGGAAGTTCGACGCGAATCACGCCAGCGTCTGCACTTCAACGGAGAGCACCGCCGGCAGGTCGTGCGTGATGGCTTTCCAGCTGTCACCGCTGTTGCTCGAGGCATACACCTGCCCGCCTGTGGTACCGAAGTAGATGCCACAGTCGTCGAGTGTGTCGACGTCCATTGCTTCGCGCAGCACGTTCACGTAGCAGTTCCGCTGCGGCAATCCCTTCGTGAGTGCTTCCCATTCGTTGCCACCGGTGCGACTGCGGAACACCTTCAACCTGCCATCCAGCGGATAGTGCTCGGCGTCGCTCTTGATCGGGACGACATAAATCGTTTCGGGTTCGTGTGCATGCACGTCGATGGGGAAGCCGAAATCGGTGGGAAGGTTGCCGCTCACTTCGTGCCAGTGGTCTCCGCCATCGTCGGTGCGCAACACATCCCAGTGTTTCTGCATGAACAAGGTGTTCGGTCGCGATGGATGCAACGCGATGCGATGGACGCAGTGGCCCACTTCGGCAGTGGGATCAGGGATGTAGAGCGAACGCAGCCCCTGGTTGATCGGCTTCCACGTTGTGCCGCCGTCGTCGGTGCGAAAGGCACCAGCCGCCGAGATCGCGATGTAGATGCGCTGATGATTGGATGGATCGATCAGGATCGTGTGCAGCCCCATGCCGCCAGCGCCCGGTGTCCACTTCGCTCCAGAGCCGTGACCACGCAGTCCTGACATCTCGTGCCACGACTTGCCGCCGTCGGTGGTCTTGAACATCGCGGCGTCCTCGACACCGGCATAAACGGTGTCCGGATCAGTGAGGGACGGCTCGAGATGCCAGACGCGCTTGAACTCCCACGGATGCGGTGTCCCGTCGTACCACTGATGTGTGCCCGGGATGCCGTCGTAGGTGAACTTGTTGTCGACCGGGTTCCACGTCTTGCCGCCATCATCGGAGCGTTGCATCAGCTGGCCGAACCAGCCGCTGCATTGCGATGCGTACAAGCGGTTCGGATCGACCGGCGAGCCTTTTACGTGATACATCTCGTAGCCGGCGAAATGGGGCTTGGAAATCTTCCATTTCGCGCGCTTGCCATCGGACGTCATGATGAAGGCACCTTTCTTGGTGCCGACCAGCAGGCGCACTGAAGACATTCTCTCCCCCATTTAGTCGACGCGAATCCGGCGACGCGGCGAATGATATCCCGGTCGTGCCCGGGGGAAGTCGTCAAAAACTAGACGTTTCAAATGTTTCAATACGAAACAACGGGACTTCCGCCGCCGTATGGATACCAACACCTACCGGAGGCTCCCGTGTCGATTCGCACCTGGTCACTTACCCGATTCTGGGCGGTGACGGCAGTCTGCTGGCTTGCGGCTGTGGTTCTATCACAAGGTAGCGGTCCCCTTTTCGGTCTGGTGCTAGCCGTTATTCCGGCGTTTCTCGCCGGCGCGTGGGCAGGCAGCCATGACGAAATCCGAACCTGGCCGGTGATCCGCGTGGTCGCGCTCTGGGTCGTTCCGGCGGGCACCATGACGGCGGCCGGTGACGGGCTGTTGCGCGAATGGAAAATCGCTGCGAGCATCGTGCTGGCGCCGGTGGCGATTTTCACTGTGCGCTGGTTCGAACTGCGCCGCGCACGGCCGGCGCAACCTGAGCTGTTGCCAAGTCCGCCGAGAGAGGAATAGGGCGACGTGAGTATCGGCAAGTCGATGTTGCATGAGTTCGACATGGAAATGGCGACCACGCGCCGGCTCCTGGCACGGGTGCCGAGCGACAAGGCAACGTGGAAGCCGCATCCCAAGTCGTTTTCACTTGGACACCTCGCCCAGCTCGTGGCGCGGATGCCGGGTTGGCTCGCTTCCGCGCTGACATCGACGAGAATGGACCTCGCCGTGTATCCGGAATACAGCATCGAGACGACAGAAACACTGCTTGACGAATTCGATCGCCATGTCGCCGCCGTCCACGCAACACTTCCCACCGCAGACGACAGCGACATGATGGAGCCGTGGTCGCTCACGCGGGGCGACCTTGTGCTGTTTAGCGCCCCCCGGCGCACCATCCTGCGGAATCACCTCAGTCACCTGATCCACCACCGCGGCCAGCTGAGCGTGTACCTCCGATTGCTGGACGTTCCGCTGCCGCCGATTTACGGCCCCACGGCTGACGAGCGGATGTAGTGATTAGTGGCGCGTTGCCGCCGGGGCGTGTACGATAGAGGCCTCCCAGAAACGAATTCGGCACCCGTGAGACGCACTATCAAATCGCCGTTTCATCTCGTCCGACTGCTGCGGTTCACCGCATTTCCTGCGATCGGCCTTCCAGCAGTTGTTACCGGGGCACACGCCCAGGCGACGGTGGACTACACTCGCGCGGACGTCGACTTCATGCAGGGGATGATTCATCACCATGCCCAGGCGATCGTGATGTCCACCATGGCCGCGTCGCATGGCGCCAGCGAGAAGGTGTTGCTGCTCTGCAAGAAGATCATCATTTCACAGCGCGATGAAATCGGCTTCATGCAGGGATGGCTCAAGGATCGCAATCAGGCAGCACCAGATCCGAAGGATCCGCACTTCGGTGAAATGGCCGGGATGCCCGGGATGAAGATGACGATGCCGGGGATGCTCAGCGATGAACAGCTCAAGGCACTCGATCAGGCGAAGGGGGCCGATTTTGATCGCCTCTTCCTGACTGGAATGATTCAGCACCACAAGGGCGCACTGACCATGGTTGCCGACCTCAACGCCGCGCCGGGCGGGGGTCAGCAGCCCGATATTTTTCGTTTTGTCACCGATGTCCAGGCCGACCAGACCGCTGAAATCGGCCGCATGCAACAGATGTTGAACACGTCCCCAGGGAGCTAATCATCATGAGTCAGCCTGTTGTTCTTCGCAGCTTGCACGTCGCGTCGCTGGCCGCTGCCGCGGCAATTCTCGCGGCGTCCGGTCTGTCCGCCCAGCGCGCCGGTGGCGCAGCTGCTCCGTCCGGTCCACCGACCACCGCCAGTATCACCGACCCGCGCGTCGGCCTTCGGCCCGGCATGAACGACGCCGGCGTGGCGGCAAAAAACATGGAGTTGGTCTCGCATCGTGAGAAAGCCGACACCTTCAACGGACCGGGCGGCGCACGCGGGCTGACCTACGCCAACTCCGATCTCGCCTTCCGTGGAAACTTCGTCTATCAGGGCAACTTCGACGGCTTCCAGATCTGGGACATCTCCAACGTCACGCATCCGGTGTTGCGCCATACGTTCGTCTGCAGCACGGGCCAGGGTGATCCGTCGATCTACGGCAACCTGCTCTTCATCTCCTCGGAAGGCACCGGCGATCGCAAGGACTGCTCGAATCTCGGTGTCCGCGATCGCGTGAGCATGGATCGCAGCATCGGCGTCCGCATCTTCGACGTGTCCGATCCGGATAATCCGAAAAAGGTCGCCGACGTGCAGACCTGCCGCGGCTCGCATACGCACACGGTGGTGCCGGATCCCAAGGACAAGGGGATCATCTACATCTACGTATCCGGCTCGGGCAATGTGCGCCCGGTTGAGGAGATGGCCGGTTGCGTTGACGGCCCGATCGATTCGGCCAACTCGGCGCGCTTCCGCATCGAGATCATCAAGGTGCCGCTGGCGCATCCGGAGCAGGCTGCAGTTATGGGTGCTGCGCGCATCTTCAATGGCCTCGTTGCGCCGACGTCGCATGGTGGTTCGCCGGCGGATACCGCTGGCGGGCGTGGTGCGCGTGGAGCTGGCGCCGGCCGCGGCGGTGCTGCCGGCCCCGGGCGCGGCGGCGCACCTGCCGCTGATCCAAACGCACCCCGCCCAGGCCCGAATCAGTGCCACGACATCACGGTGTATCCTGCGGTTGGTCTCGCTGGCGGAGCGTGCGGCGGGTACGGCTTGCTGCTCGATATCAAGGATCCGACCAATCCGAAGCGGATCGACTTCGCCGGCGATTCGAACTTTGCCTACTGGCACTCGGCGACGTTCAACAACGAAGGCACCAAGGTTGTCTTCACCGACGAATGGGGCGGTGGGACGGCGCCGCGTTGCCGCATTCTTGATCCGATCAATTGGGGTGCCGATGCGATCTTCTCGATCAAGGACGGGAAGCTGATTCAGGGCGCCTTCTTCAAGATGCCAGCAGCGCAGACGGAGCAGGAGAATTGCGTCGCGCACAACGGCGGGTTGGTGCCGGTGCCAGGTCGCGACATCATGGTGCAGGGTTGGTACCAGGGTGGCGTGGACGTGTTCGAGTTCACCGATCCGAATCATCCGCGCGAAATCGCGTACTTCGATCGTGGCCCGATCCCGGATCATCCGGAACGGCAGGACTCGAGCTCGATCCGTCTCGTCACCGGCGGCTTCTGGGGTGCGTACTACTACAACGGCCACATCATCGGCTCGGAAATCGCCCGCGGTCTCGACATCTTCGATCTCACGGCGAGCGAGTGGCTCACCCAGAACGAAATCGACGCAGCGAAGCTGATCAAGTTCGACCAACTGAACCCGCAGAACCAGCCAAAGCTGGTCTGGCCGGGAGCGTTCCCGGTGGTGCGCTCATACCTCGATCAGCTGGTGCGCGGCAACGGCTTGGCGCGGGCGCGCACCCTGGCCATCGCCGGCGAAATCAACGCCGCCGAAAAGTTGAGTGGCGCGGCTCGCGGTGCTGCCTTGGAAAAGCTGGCAGCACAGGTTGACAAGGACATCGTCGGCGCGGCCGATGGCAATCGCGTGAAGTGGCTGGCGAGCGCACTGCGCGATTTGGCGAAGGTGTCGAAGTAGAGAGAGATAGGAGATGGGAGATTAGGAGATAGGAGATAGGAGATAGGAGCTCGCTGGTTCCTATCTCCTATCTCTTTTTCCCAATTCCCA
>JANYCP010000160.1 GCA_025360265.1 Gemmatimonadota bacterium | reverse complement strand
AGCGGACCCTGCGAACCGGTGAGCGCAGCCACGCCGGCGCGCTGCACGAATCCTGGCGTGCACGAGTGTCCGTTGACGGCAAAGCGCTGCAGCGCGCCGACCAGGCGCGCCGGGGCAAGTGCGAAACCAAGCCGCCAGCCGGTCATCGCGTATGTCTTGGAGAAACTGTCCACCACAATCGTGCGATCGATCAGCCGCCCGGTGGCCGCAATGCTCGGCGCCGCGGTCACATCACCGTACACCAGCCGGCCATAGCATTCGTCGGAGATTACCGCGAGATCATGCCGCTCGGCGATGTCGGCGAGCTGTTCGATTGACGCGTGGTCGAGCGTGCCGCCGGAAGGGTTCCCTGGGGAATTCAAGACGAGCAGCCGAGTGCGTGGCGTGATTCGATCGGCGATGTCGTCGATGTCCACGCCAACCGCGTTGCCGGCATTGTAGTTCACGATCTTCGCGCCAGCGAACGCCGCGATCGACGCATAGGCAGGAAAACCGGGATCAGGAATCAGGACTTCATCGCCCGGATCAAGAAACGCGAGCAAGCTGTAGAGCAGCGCGGGCTTGGCGCCGGGCGTGACGACGACGTTGTCGGCATGGGCGCCCGCGATTCCGCGGGCACGAAGCGATTCGGCGATCGCACTTCGCAATGGCTCGATGCCGGCGACAGGTGTGTAGCGAGTATCGCCGTCCCGCAGGGCGCGCAGCCCCGCGTCTACCACATGTTCTGGCGTGGGGAACGAGGGTTCGCCGATCGAGAGGTCGGCGATGTGACGACCGGTGGCGGTGATCGACTTGACGCGCGCAGCGACATCATAGGCACCTTCCATCGACAGATGGTTGGCGCGATTGGTGGCGCGCGCAGCTCGGGGCGGGTTGGCAACAGGTACAGCGAACGACATGGCCTCGGCTCCAGTATGGAGTAAGGCCGCCTTGTCGAACGAAAAAGCCCGGCGCAAATGGAGCCGCCGGGCATCTCGCGTTTTAGCTCTTTATTTAGCGTGGCGGCAATAGGCGGCAAATGACCACGTGGCAAATCAATTGTGAACGGAACGTATTGCTTGGGGTTGAGATCGTCAAGGGTGAGTGGCGAAGGGTGAAGGGGGCTGATCCCTCGTCCTGAGCCAAAGGCGAGGGACCTTCAGGCTCCGCGGGCGAGCGATTCTGGAGGTCCCTCACTTCGTTCAGGACGAGGGCTTTTCGATTCTTACCGCTTTCGCCGTCACCAGCACGATCACCTGATCGACATCATCCGCCGCCGCCGGCAGGGTCACCGTCACTCCCGACGCCGATTGCGCGAAAGTGACTGTGCCGCCGCCGAGCTGTGAGGCGCTGACGATGCGCGCGCCGAAATCGGGGAGTGCGAGGACGCGATCTTGCATTTTGAGTACGTGGACAAACACCGTGTCACCACGATGCGTCGTGACGCCCCATGGCCGCGGCGGTACCGGGCCGCCACGCGTGTTGTAGATCGTGGTGCCGTACTTCTGCAACCATTGTCCGACGGAACGCAGGCGCTCAGCGGCTTCCGGCTGGATGGTGCCATCGGGACGCGGGCCGATGTTGAGCAGCAGGTTCGCGTTCGCACCGGCCGCGCGAACGAGGTACGTCTCGATATCACTCACCGATTTCCAGTTGTGATCGGTGATGTTGAACCCCCACGATCCGTTCATCGTGAGCGAGGTCTCGAGCGGCAGTGCGCCGACGGTCGTGGTATTGAACCCCGCGCTGTTGGCACCCGGGAGATCCTGTTCGAATGTCTGTGCGTCTTCGTCGGGCAGCGGCGCCTTGTGATGGTTCGGAATGATCAGCGCTGTTGGCTGCAAACGATGGATCAGTGCATACGTCTCGGCCAGGCGCCAGTTGGCTTCCGGCTTGTCCCACATGCCGTCGAACCAGATGCCGCCAATCGCGCCGTAATTGGTGAGCAACTCGGTGAGCTGTGTGTTCATGAAATCGATGTACTTGTTGAAGTCACCGCTTTCCGGACGACCAGCGGTCTTGCCGGTGCCGCCGCGCGGGAAGTAATCGGGATGATGCCAGTCGAGCTGTGAGTAATAGAAGAAGAGCTTGATGCCTTGGCGATGACACTCGTCGGCCAGTTCCTTCATCGGATCGCGCTTGAACTGGGTCCAGTCGACGATGTTGTACTTGTTCGCCTTGGTGGCGAACATGGCGAAGCCGTCGTGATGCCGTGAGGTAATCGTGATGTACTTGACGCCGGCGCTCTTGGCGAGTGCCACCCATTCCTTCGCATCGAACTTCACCGGATTGAACATGCCGGCAAGCCACTCGTACGTGCCGATCGGCAGCTTCTGGTCCTGCATCACCCATTCGCCTCGCGCGAGCTGGGAATAGACGCCCCAGTGGACAAACATGCCGAAACCGGCGTCGCGGTACCATTCGCGAGCGGCAAGTCGTTCGGCTGGCACGTTCTGTTGTGCGCCGAGCGTCGGTGCGATGGCGATCGTCAGGGCTACAACCAGGCGGCGGAGAATCACGGAGTCGCTCCTATTGATGTCGCTGGACGAGTGCAGAATACACCATGGTCGGGAACTTGGCGGCGATGTCGGCGCTCATTGGCAGCTGATTGATCATGAAAACCATAACGAGGTGTTCCACCGGATCGACCGAGTAGGTGCTGGCGTAGGCTCCGCCCCAGCCGAAGGAACCGACTGACTTCATCCCGTCGGCACCGTAGCGTTCCACTGATTCGAAACCGTAGCCGAAACCCAGCCCATCCTGCCCGAATAGCTTGCCGATCTGGTCGTGGGTCATGAGGTCGACGGTGTGCGGCGAGAGGATGCGCGCGCCGTCGAGCTGTCCGCCATTGAGGATCATTTGCAAGAAGCGAGCGTAGTCGTGTGCGGTGGAGAGGATGCCGGCGCCGCCGGAGAAATCCCGGCGTGGCCCGTCAACATAGTGCCCCTGGCCTCGTGCGCCGTCCGGCGCACGCACTGCGTGGCCGGTGGAATCGCTCATGAATACTTCGACGACGCGGTCGCGCTGGGCAGCGGGAGCGAAGAACCAGGTGTCATTCATCTTGAGTGGGACGGTAATACGGTCGCGAACGAACTTGTCGAGCGGTATGCCGGAGGCGCGTTCGACGACGCAGCCGAGGATGTCGGTGTTGTAGCCGTAGACAAAGCGCTCACCGGGTTGGGCGACGAAGGGGAGCGTGGCGAGGCGTTCGATTGTTTCGCAGATCGGCTCGTCCTTGTCGGCCGTGTACCATCCCCATCCGGCGGCCGGTCCGAGTGCCTTCGGTGAATAGAGTGCGGCGACCTTGCGATCGGTGCCGTACGAGATGCCAGCGGTGTGGGTAAGGAGATCGCGAATGGTGATCTGGCGTCGCGCGGCGACGGTGACGCCGCCGGTGTCAAGCATCACGCGTGTGTGCGCGAATGCCGGAATGAACCTGGAAACGGGATCGCTGATGGCAATCTTTCCTTCTTCCACCAACATCAGGATTGCGGTGCTGGTAATCGCCTTGCTCTGCGACGCGATGCGGAACACGGCGTCAGCAGTCATGGGGCGCTTGGCATCCTGGTCGGCCCAGCCCACCGCCTTCTGGTAGGCGACCTTGCCGTCGCGGAGTACCAGGGCCACGGCACCACCGATCCGATTGGAGTCGACGTAGTCCTGCATGAATTTGTCGATTCGGACGAGGCGATCGGGGGCGAATGCCGGGTGCGGTGCGGCTTGGGCTGAAACGGACGCAGCGGCGGCAATGGCGACAATCCAGGCGAGCCTCATCGGCGTTCTCCGGTGTAGCGATTTGATGGTCTGGGGAGCAAAAGGTAGCGCCGGAATTGGACGGGCGCAGGCTTCTGACGAACGCATCGCGCGGCGGTTGGCCCAAGGGTTGGCGCACTGGGCAAGCGTCGACACGTTCGCTTGCTACGTCGCTGGGCCCGCCTGGCGGGAGGGCCAGCTCCAGACTCGACAGATTCATGTCTGGCTCAAGTCCAGCGATCGCTGGCTGCGCCGGACGGCGGTCGTCTGCACGGTCGCGCTGAACGGGCGCGCTGCGATCACTCGTGGAATGGGATCGCGCATCGGTGTCTGCCTTCCTCCGTGAACACGATGGCATGCTGGCGACGCGTGTGGTACGGGAGGTGAAGTCGAAACTCCGCACCGGGAAGAAGTCATAGCGGGTTGCGGGGTCTTTCATCTGCAGCGATAGTACGGTGTCCTCCTGACGCACACCTGAACGACACTGCGAGGCCCCGCGATGTTGAGGTCGCCCGTTGTCACCGGCCGTTGGCTGTCACGCCTCTCGCTCCTCGCACTGCCGGTGCTCGCTGCCGTCTCGATGCGCGCGCCAGTCGAACCTTCCCTGATCGCCGGCCTCAAGTGGCGCAACATCGGTCCGTTCCGCGCGGGCCGCGTCAGTGCGGTCACCGGTGCGATCGGGCAGCCGGGCGTGTATTACATGGGGTTGCCGATTGGCGGCGTCTGGAAGACGACGAGTGCTGGGGTGACCTGGTTCCCGGTCTTCGATTCCATCAAGGATGTGTCGTCGATCGGCTCAGTCGAGGTGGCACCGTCGGATCCCAACATCGTGTACGTCGGATCCGGCGGCGTCAACGAAGGTGACGGCGTCTACAAGTCCACCGATGCCGGCAAGAGCTGGCAGCATCTCGGCATGGACAAGACGCGCGCCATTCCCTTGATGCTGGTCGATCCCAGGAATGCGGATGTCGTAATCATGGCCGCGCTGGGAAGCGCTCGGATCGCCGATGGAAATCGCGGCGTCTTCCGTACCACGGACGGTGGCAAGAACTGGACTCGAACACTGTTCGTCGACAGCATCACCGGCGCGCAGAATCTGGCGTGGGCCTTTGATCGCCCTGACGTGATCCTGGCCACCACGATTCGTCGCGGCGGAGGCCGCGGCGCTGGTCCCGCCGTTGGCAACGGTACCAATCTCTTCAAGTCGACCGATGAAGGTGTCACCTGGAAGGAGATTTCCGGCAACGGATTGCCCCAGCTTACCGGACGCGTGAGTGTCGCAGTCGCGATGCACACCAACGCGCAGCGGATGTTCCTGATCGGCACTTTCGGACTGTATCGTTCGGATGATGGCGGGAATTCCTGGCGTCGTACAGCCGAACGCGACGTTCGCGCCGGCGGTCCGGAGCGCACCGCGGCCAATGACGTCCGCATCGCCAACGGTCAGGGCAACTTCACCTCGGGCGTCTGGGTTAACAGCAGCAATCCTGACATTGTGTACACCATCGCAACAGCCGCGTACATCTCGACCGACGGTGGCAAGACGTTTTCCGGATGGAAGGGCGCACCGGGCGGCGATGATCCGCAGGTGCTCTGGCTCGATCCGACGGACGGCAAGCGGATGTTCATGGGTCTCGATCAAGGCGCCACGGTGTCGCAGGACGGGGGCGACAATTGGAGTCTGTGGTATAACCAGCAGACGGCGCAGATCTACCACATCTCCGTTGACAATTCCTGGCCGTACTGGATCTATGCTACGCAGCAAGATGCCTGTGCCATTGCGGTTCGCGCTCGCGGCGATCTGGGCCAGATCACGATGCTCGATTGGCTGCCCAATCCCGGCAACGAACGGGGGCCAATCGTGTCCGATCCCCTCAATCCGAAGATCATTTACGCGACCGACCTGTCCTCCGGCATCATGAAGATCACTTACCCCAGCGGGCAGTGGATGAACATTTCCCCGAACGTCGACACGGCGCTCGGGCTTCGCTGGAACAACGAAAACCCGCTGATCTTCAATGCCACGAACCCGCATGAGTTATTCGCCGGCTTTCAGTACGTGATGTCAACCACCGACGGCGGGATGCATTGGCGCAAAATCTCTCCCGATCTGGGGGTGGCGAGCCGAGAGTCGGCTCTAGCCGCTGGCCAATCCGGGGGTGTCGGCGGCGGGGGGACGATCAATGCGATGTCCTCGTCAAGCCTCGCGCCCGGGCTGCTCTGGGCCGGCATGAGCAACGGCCTGATTCAGCTGACTCGGGATCACGGTGCGACGTGGGTCGACGTCTCGATTCCCGATGTCCGTGGCCCGATCTCGTCACTCGATGCATCGCATCTCGATGCCGCCACGATGTATGTGGCGCTGCGTGCCACTGGCGAAACGACTCCATCCTTCTATCGCACGCACGACTATGGCAAGACCTGGACGAAGATCGCCAACGGCATGCGCACCGGTCAGGTCAGCGGCAGCTACGCTCACGTGATTCGCGCCGATCCCAAGAAGGCAGGCTTGCTGTACGCGGGCACCGAGAGCTCGATGTATGTCTCGTTCGACGATGGCGACAACTGGCAATCGCTGATGCTGAATCTGCCGAACACCTCGTATCGCGACATTGTCGTCAAGGACAATGATCTCATCGTCGCGACGTACGGCCGCAGCATCTGGATTCTCGATGATATCTCGCCGCTTCGGCAGGTTGTGCCGACCATGGCCGCGGAACCGGCGCGTCTGTTCAAGCCGGGTGATGCCATCCGCGTGCGCCGGCAGATGAACGAAGACACGCCGTTTCCGCCGGAAGTTCCACACGCATTGAATCCCCCGGTTGGGGCCATCATCTACTACTATCTCGGCAAGCAACCCACCGGCGACATCACGATCGATATCCTCGACGCGGCGGGGAATGCCGTACGGCATTTCTCCAGCGCACCGATTCCACCCGACACCAACCCACCGCCGCAGACACCACCTTACTGGCTCAAGGTTCCCAAGCCACTGCCGACCGCGATCGGAACGAACCGGATCAACTGGGACATCCGGTACGACAACCCGCCCGCCTTCAGTCACAGCCTCGACCCCTATTACACGTTGAATGCCGTGCCGGGAGAGACAGTGTACATGCCGGAAGGCCCGATCGCGTTACCGGGCGTCTACACGGTCAGGCTCACGGTGGACGGCAAGAGCTACCGCCAGACTGTGACCGTCAAGAACGATCCTCGTTCTCCGGCGACGCTCGCAGATCTTCAGGCGCAACACGATTTGCAAATGAAACTGTACAACGGCGCCTGGGAGGCGTGGGACGGCTGGACCCAGGTTGACGCGATGCGAAAGTCAGTCGCCAATGTGGCGCGCAGCAATCCTTCGGCCGAGGTCGCCACGGCGGCCACCGCGTTTGACGCGGTATTGGCGAGCGTCGGCGGCGTGCCGGGAATCACGACCGCAGCTCGTGGCGGCGGGCGTGGCGGACGGGTCGCTGCAAATTTCTCAGCGATCAATGGCAACGAAGGTGGTGAAGGCGTCAAATTTTCGATGAATGGTCAGCTGCGAACCAACGACGCCGGTGATATGGCGCCGAATGAGTCGATGCGTCGCGGTTGGGTCAATGCCTGCACCGACCTGCGGAGTGCCATCACGGCCTGGCGTGTGATCAACGATAAGGATCTCGTGGCGTTCAATGCTGTGTTGACGCGCAACAATCTTCGGCCGATCGCAGCGGCGGCGCCGATGTTGCCAATACCGGTCTGTGCCGCCACTTCGCCGGCAAAGGGCGTGCGGCCATGAGCACTTCAAAACTGGGCCCCCAGTCCGCGGCGGCGCGACGATCGGCGGAAGCCGAGCTGCGGGGGATTATCGCGAAGGTAGCGTCTGCGCATCAACGGCTCATTGGCACCATGCGACGGTCGCTGCACAAGCGTCTGCCCACGGCCCATGAGCTGGTGTATCAATACAAGGATTGGATCGTTATCAGCTATTCACCAAACGCCAACGGGTACGATGGAGTCCTCGCCATTCGCGCGAGCGCGGACGGCGTTGCGCTGTATTTCAATCGCGGTAAGACGTTGCCGGATCCCGAAAAATTGTTGAGGGGGGCCGCCAAACTGGTTCGCTTCATTCCGATGGAGGGTGCGTCAACACTTGCTCGCCCCAACGTCGCGCGGCTGATCGACGAGGCCATCGCTCGCAACAGCCTGCCGTTTGCGCGCACCGGCCGCGGACCGCTGGTTATTCGTCCGGCATCGACCAAGAAG
>JANYCP010000154.1 GCA_025360265.1 Gemmatimonadota bacterium | reverse complement strand
CAGCAGCGCTCCGACACGGGCAGCACCACCGAAGCTCGGAGGTCAATGGTCACCCGCGCGGAACTTCAGGCGGCGCTGGAGGATATTCAGCGCGGTCTCGCGTCGAGTGGCTACAGCCAGTCGCTTCGCTCGGCCAAGCAGGCCGAGGCGACCGCGATCAAGGACCGACTGGAAATGGGCGATCTGCGGTCGGGTGATGAGATCAAGATTGACGTGCTGGCCGAACCGGGCCTTTCGGCGACGTACACGGTGACGCCGGTGCGTACGATCGTGCTTCCCGGTAGCCACGAAGTCGACATGCGTGGCGTGCTCCGGTCGGAGGTCCAGGCCTACCTCACCACGCAATTCAAGAAGTACGTCAACGATCCGTATGTGACGGCGTCTGCGTCGGTCCGGATTTCGATCTTTGGCGGTGTGGGCAAGCCCGGTTTCTACAACGTGCCGGCCAACAAGCTCCTTTCGCTCGTCCTCCAGTCGGAGGGCGGTGGCGTGGCGAACAACTTCAAGGACGACAAGTCGAAGATCGTACGTAATGGCGTCGTTGTGGTGGATGGCCCGGAGTTCAAGGAGGCGCTGTACAAGGGCCGCACGCTCGACCAGTTGAACATTCAGGCCGGCGATGAAATTCAGGTTGCCGTCAAGCCGGCGACCGGTCTCTTCCTCCGAATTGTCGGCGCGGTCAGCGGTGTCGCGAGTATCGTCTGGCTCATTGTTACGCTTACTCGCTGACCGAAACACGGATACGCGATATTGCCGATGGCGCAGGTAAACGACCCACCGGTCCGCACTCGTCCGCAGGATATGGCACGCGCTGAACGGCTGCCATCCAGCCCGCGGAGCGAGCGCGGCATCCGGACACTGAACGTGGCAGTCGCCGTGCTGATCCTGATCGCCACAATCCCGATCTGGATTCTCGTGGCGATTGCCATCAAGCTGACATCTCGTGGTCCGGTCTTCTACACACAGGAACGGGTCGGCATCGACGTGCGTCGCCGTGCCGAACGCCGCACCGGTGGGCGAGCGGAAGCGCGCCGCAGCTCTGACATTGGCGGCCGGCCGTTCACGATCTTGAAGTTTCGCACCATGAGGGTCGACGCAGAGGGAGACGGCGGAGCGGTGTGGGCTGCTGCGAACGACGATCGACTGACGCTCATTGGTGGATTCCTGCGCAGCTGCCGCGCCGACGAACTGCCGCAACTACTGAACGTGATCCGGGGCGAGATGAATCTTGTCGGTCCGCGTCCGGAGCGGCCACAGCTGTTCTCGGAACTCCGCACCAAGGTCCCCGACTACCAGAAGCGCCAACGCGTTCCGCCAGGGATCACGGGCCACGCGCAAGTCCACCTCCAGTACGACACATCGGTTGAGGACGTGAAGCGGAAGGTTCAGCACGACCTGGAGTACATCTCGAAACGCACCGTATGGGAAGACCTGCGGATCATGGCCAAGACGATCCCGGTGATGCTCTTTCGGAAGGGCGGATGGTAGCGCCGCTCGCCCAGGAGTCAGCGCTTCCTCACAATTCGTTCGAGCGGCTCCGCCAAGCACGGCCATCGTTCGCCGGCGCCGTTGCTGCGGTGGCGTTTGTCGTGCTGTTCGCGAGTCCGTTCGCGAACCTCGCCACTCAATGGTGGAGCGACCCCGACTCTGGGCATGGTCTTCTGCTCTTCCCGGTTGCGATCTGGCTTGCCTGGCGCGAGGGACTCGATCCAGCCGCAAAAGCAAACATCCGGTGGGGCACGACACTGCTCGTCGCTGCCATTCTGGTTCGCGCAGTCGGCGCTGCCGCAGCGGAACTTTTCACCCAGCGCTTCTCGATCTGGCTGGCCGCTGTCGGGCTCGTCGTATTTCAGTGGGGCTGGCCGCAGGTTCGTCGCTGGTGGCTCCCGGTTGCACTGCTTCCCCTCTCGATCCCGTTACCGGCGATCCTGACCGATTTCCTCGCCAATCCGCTGCAATTCCGGGCATCACAGCTCGCGACGGCGATGATCAAGTGGCGCAACATCAAGGTGATCACCACCGGCAACGTGATCAATATTCTGCCTTCGCAGACTGGTCCCGGTGCAACCCTCTTTGTCGCCGAGGCATGCAGCGGCCTTCGCTCGCTGACCGCGCTGCTGTCGCTCGGTGTATTGATCGGCGGGATGTACCTGCGCGCCATACCCAGTCGCCTGTTGCTGGTCGTGCTCGCGATCCCGGTCGCCGTCGTCGTCAACGCGATCCGGATCTTCCTGACAGCATTCCTCGTGGTGTTTGTCGATCCGGCGGCCGGCCAGGGTGCCTATCACCGCAATGAGGGATGGGCGATGTTCATGATCGCGTTTGTGATTCTCGGCGGCGTCGCAGCGATGATTCGACTGAGCGAGCGCGTCATTGCGCGGTGGCGAGGTCGCGATGCGTAGCACATCCCGCTGGATTCCTGCGGTTGTCCTGGTAGTCGGCTGCCTGATCAACTCGACGCTCACGGCCCGGCGCGCCGAATCGACGCCGCTGCGCGCCTCGGTGGGAACGGTCGCACCTTCCCTTCTTGGTGCCGCGGCGGTCGAGGATTCGGTGGATGAGGCGCAGCGTCGCGTCGCCGGTATGAGCTCATACATCCTGAGACAATATGCGCCAGCTGATTACGCGCCGTTTTCGGTGTACGTCGGTTATTACGATGAGCAGCACCAGGGAAAGTCGATTCACTCGCCGAAGAACTGCCTGCCGGGCGGCGGATGGGAACCGGTCGAATCCGGAACCACCACCGTGCAAACACCATCAGGTCCGGTGACGGTAAACCGCTATCGCATCGCAAATAACGGTGCGGAAGCGCTGGTGTACTACTGGTACCAGGGGCGCGGCCGGGTCGCACACGACGAGTTGCGGGTCAAGTTCGAGCTGCTACGCGACGCGGTGTTGCGGGGCCGGACTGAGGAAGCGCTGGTCCGGATCGTGGTGAACATGGCCGGCAACGACGCGGCGAGCGCGGATCGCGTCGCACAGGCAGTCGTCCCGACGCTGGTTCAGCAGGTCAACGGCGTACTGCCGACCTTCTGACCCTGCTGCGCTTAGGGGCGCGCCGCCTTCGGCTGGCCGACCACGAGCCCCTCGCCCTTCTGGCGGCGCAGACCTGCGCTCTCGTTTTCGCTCGCGCGCCACGCCAGGAAAGCGCCCCACGCGGCGGATGCCGCAACAATGATTGCCACGACAAGAGTCTTCAGGGCTACCGCCTTGAACTCAGCTACCCGGCCAATCCCGACGAGGCGCCGGGCCTGGAAGTAATCGAGCAGGAAAAACGGCAGGGTGAGGAGTTGCGTGATCGCCACGACGCCGTACGCGATTGCAACGCCACGGACCGCCACGCGAGATCCGGTCAACAAGGCGAGGAGGCCGATAAGTGCGAGCAGGATGATCAACTGCGGGCCGTTCGAAAAGGCCATGAGAAAGGTGTCATACCGCCATAGGAACTCATTGAGGCGCAGCGGCCAGCGAATCGCAAGGACATGCAAGTACGGGGTAATCCCCATCACGGCCATTATGGTGAGGAGCGCCGAGAACATCGCCTGCGCGCGAGCGGTCAGCGGAGAAACTGGTGCCTGCATCGGGGTCAATCCCGGCTAAGAGTTGACCAAGTGTAATGCCATTGGTTGCCGGCACCCAAGTGGCCCGCAACTTGCTTGTTTGTCCTGGTTTACGTGGGCATTCTCGAGGCACAGGATAGGGTGATGGTCCAGCCGTTGTCGGGGCACGCAATCGTTCATCTACTCACCTCCGTGCAACATGGCGGAGCCGAACGGGTCGTGCTTGAGCTGGCGCGCTCGCAGCGTGACCTAGGGGCCGTGGTAGGGATTGTCTGCCTGCAGCAGCGCGGCGAGCTCGCGCCCGCGTTCGAGTCTGCCGGCCTGACGGTTTCGCTTGTCCCGGGTGGTGGCAAACCGGGTGCGTTGCGAATGGCCTGGCGGTTGAGCGGCATGCTCCGCAACGGTGGAACGAACCCAACGGTCGTACACACTCATAACACTGCACCGCAAATCGCTGCCGGGCTGGGACAGTATCTCCGCCGCTGGCGTCACGGCGACACGGTACTGGTGCACACCGAACATGGTCGACTGCCGAGTACCCGTCCAGCATTGGTGCGCTGGCGTCGTCTCGCCATCGCCAAGTTCGATGCGGTGGTTGCCGTTTCAGTCGATGCGCAGCGTCAGATGCTTCAATATCGGATCCAGGGTGCGAACGGAGTTTCCGTCATCGTGAACGGCGTTGACCTGTCGCGCTACGTGATGCGTGGTGCGGCGCGCCCCGCCCGGGCACGCCTGGTACATGTAGGACGCCTCGACCGAGTGAAGGGACAGGACATACTAATTTCCGCGATGCCAATTGTGCGAGCGCTCGTGCCTGAGGTCAGACTGTCGGTCGTCGGCGACGGACCAACCCGTGGGCAACTTGGAGCGCAGGCAGAGGCCCTCGGCGTCGCCGACATTGTCGACTTTGTCGGTGCCGTGGATGATGTTCGCCCGTTTCTGCAAGACGCCGATATTTTTGTGCTGCCGTCAAGAAGCGAGGGGATCTCGATCGCATTGCTGGAGGCGATGGCGACCGGACTTGCCGTTGTGGCAACGGACGTCGGCGGGAATCGCGAAGTTGTTCAGACGGGTATCAGCGGTCAGCTCGTCGCCGCCGAACGACCGGATGAACTGGCGGCCGCGCTCGCGCACCTGCTGCTCAATTCGGCCATCGCGCGCGCCGCTGGCATCGCGGGGAGGCGCGAAGTCGAGGCCCGCTTCGCGAGTGACCAGACGACCGCAGGCTATACCGCAGTGTACCAGCAGGCTCTAGCCGCCAGGAACTCACAGCCGATGAGCATGGCCGCATGACGCGCACACCATCGGGCCGTCGGGGAGCGCCGCTGCTCGATGCCGAGACACTGTCGCCGGCGGCTCAGGTGAAGGCCGTGATGGCAGCGACAGGCACTAGCAAGCCGTCGAAACGCGGCGTGCGGTTCATCTTCGACCGAGTTTCCCCGCGTGAGGCGGTCATCGCACCGCTCCTCGGCATCTACCTTGGACTCGCCGTCGTGCGACTCCACGAGCGGTTTCCCGTGTTGCAGATCCCGTATCTCCTGTGGGGCATGATGGCCATCATGCTCGCCACGGTCCTTTCGGCGCTCCCGCGTGGCGCGTGGTCAACGGCATGGCGATTGTCGCCGCAACTCCGGCTGGTCGCCGTGTTGGCGGCACTCGCGGTCATCACAGTGCCGCTGGGTATCTGGATGTCAGGTGCACTCGACTATCTGATCAATCGATACAGCGTGGCAATTGCGGTCTACGTCGCGTGCTTCTTCCTCTTTCGCGACCGGAAGGTCTTGCGTCGTGTAGTGACGATCTACGTGGTGATTGCCACGGTGGTGGCCACAGCCAACGTGATCAGCTATTTCAACAAGGATGTCTCCCTTACCGCGATGTCGGCCGAGGAACAGGCGCTCTTCCAACAGACCGGCGTGCTGAACAACGAAACAAATCGGCAGACGTTCGGCTCGCTCGATGCGAACGATCTCGCCGCAGTGATGGCCACAACACTACCGTTGGCGCTCTGGCTTGCTACCGGCAGCTTTCGTCGGCGGGTTTTGTGGACGCCGTGCGCGCTGATCATGGCGATCGCCGTCATCCCGACCGCGTCGCGCGGCGGCATGCTCGGGCTTGCCGCGGCGGCGATCGTGCTGATCTTGGTAGGAACTGAGGGCGGCAAGCGATTCCTCCTCGCCGGCACACTCGGGCTAGGCGCCATGTTGTTCAATGCGCTTGCCGGGTCGCAAATGGACCGCATGAGCAATCTCGGTGGTGCCGACTACAACTACACCGCCAGCGAGGGACGACTCGCCATCTGGAAGCGTGGTCTCTTCTGGATGTTTCGTCGGCCGTGGGGCTATGGACTCGACAATTTCCCGGTCTACTTCGGCTGGCTCAACGGTCCGGACCGCGCCGCACACAACTCGCTGATTCAGTACGGCGTGGAATTGGGTGTGCTGGGCGTCGCAGCGTATCTGACAATTTGCTGGACGCTGGTGAAGTCACTCCTGCTGATTCGCCGCCACGCCATGCACGGCGACGAGAAAGAACGAGAAGTGGCAACGCTTTGCGGCCATGTGCTCGCGATGCTCGCGGCGTGCTGGACCACCGGATTTTTTCTGTCCAATGCCTATTACCCGATGACGTACATGGCAATCGGCATCGGCTCCGCCGTCGTGCTCAGCCGCGTGGAAGTGAAGAGTGCTGCAGCACTGACGGCGTCACCGGCCAAGACAGCTGGCTTGCGGCGTCGCCAACTGAAGGCGTTCCAGACTGCCTGAAGTGCCAGCAACTCCGAAGCTTCTCTTCGTCTCGACCGTCTATCCGACGCCGTGGGAACCGCACAAGGGTCCAGCCAATCGCAGCACTGTCGAATCACTTCGATTGCTCGGTTGCGATGTCCGCGTCGTGGCCCCGGTTCCCTGGACCAAGCGGACGAGGTCGCAGGTTCGCGTTATGCCGGTCGAGCACTACCCGACATACTGGTACACGCCGCGAGTCCTCCAGTCCCGGTATCACGCGATGATGGGTTGGTCGATAGGACGAAACCTCGCCAACGTCACGCGCGAATTTCGACCCGACGCAGTACTCGCTGCCTGGGCCGACCCCGATGGCACCGTCGCGTTGCGGCACGCACATACGCTCGGCATCCCGGCTGGCGTGATCGCCATGGGCTCCGACGTGATGCTCCTGCCGCAAAGCGCGCCTCGTCGCCGCGTTATCGCGGCAACGATCGAGAACGCCGATCATGTGTTCGCCGTAGGCAGCGTCCTGCAGCGAACAGCGATCGAGCTCGGCGCCCGCCCGGAGCGGGTCTCGAATT
>JANYCP010000152.1 GCA_025360265.1 Gemmatimonadota bacterium | reverse complement strand
AATTCGAGACCCGCTCCGGGCGGGCGCCGAGCTCGATCGCTGTTCGCTGCAGGACGCTGCCTACGGCGAACACATGATCGGCGTTCTCGATCGTTGCCGCGATAACGCGGCGACGAGGCGCGCTTTGCGGCAGGAGCATCAGGTCGGAGCCCATGGCGATCACGCCAGCCGGGACGCCGAGCGCATGTGCGTGACGCAACGCGACGGTGCCCTCGGGGTCGGCCCAGGCCGCGAGTACTGCGTCGGGTCGAAATTCGCGCGTGACGTTGGCGAGGGTTCGTCCTATCGACCAACCCATCATCGCGTGATACCGGGACTGGAGGACTCGCGGCGTATACCAGTATGTCGGGTAGTGCTCGACCGGCGTAACGCGAACCGGCGACCTCGTCCGCTTGGTCCAGGGAACCGGTGCCACGACGCGGACATCACATCCAAGCTCTCGAAGCGATTCCACAGTGCTGCGATTGGCCGGACCCTTGTGTGGTTCCCACGGCGTCGGATAGACGGTTGAGACAAAGAGAAGCTTCGGAGTTGCTGGCACTTCAGGCAGTCTGGAACGCCTTCAGGCGTCGACGCCGCAGGCCAGCGGCGTTGGCCGGCGCCGCGATCGGTGCAACAGCGCTCTTCGCTTCCACGCGGCTGAGCACGACGGCCGAGCCAATGCCGATCGCCATGTAGGTCATCGGATAGTAGGCGTTGGAAAGAAAGAATCCGGTGGTCCAGCACGCCGCGAGCATTGCGAGTACGTGGCCGCAGAGTGTCGCGACCTCTCTGTCCGCCTTGTCGCCGCGCATGGCGTTGCGCCGGATGGCCAGGAGTGACTTGACCAGTGTGTAGCAAATCGTCAGGTACGCTGCGATGCCCAGCACGCCAAGTTCAACGCCGTATTGAATCAACGAGTTGTGCGCTGCGCGATCCGGACCGTTAAGCCAGCTGAAATAGACCGGAAAATTGTCCAGCCCATAGCCCCACGGGCGCCGAATCATCCAGACAATGCCGCGCTTCCAGATGGCAATACGTCCTTCGCTGGCGGTGTAGTTGTAGTCGGTGCCGCCAAGGTTGCTCATCCGATCCATCTGCGAGCCGGCGAGCGCGTTGAACAACAGCGCGCCGAGTCCGAGCGTGCCGGCAAGGAGGAACCGCTTGGCCCCTTCGGTCCCCACCAGGATGAGCACGACGGCGGCGGCCGCAAGTCCGAGCAGACCGCCGCGCGACGCGGTCGGGATGACGGCGATCGCCATGATGAGCGCGCACGGCGTCCAGATCATTCGCCGGCGAAAGCTCCCGGTGGCAAGCCAGAGCGCAAGCGGCAACGTCGTCGCCATGACGGCCGCGAGATCGTTTGGATCAAGCGAGCCGAACGTCTGGCGGTTCGTTTCGTTGCTCAACACGCCGGTCTCGTGATAGATCGCCTGTTCCTCCGCCGACATCGCGGTGAGGCTTACGTCCTTGTTCAAGTACGCGATCACGTTGACCGAGGCGACTACGGTGGCGATGGTGACGTAGATCGTCACGACGCGACGCAACACCTTCCTGTCGCGAACGATGAAGAAGCACGCGACATAAACCGCGATCGCGACGGTGTATCGATTGATCAGGTAGTTGAGCGAGCCGGACATCCAGATACCCAGCGGCACCGTCACGATGCCGAGCGCCAGCAAGACCGCCACGAGTCGAAGTTGCGGCGACAGCTTCCACGCAGTCGACCAGGCGCCACTCGGGAGCGCGGACAGCACGGTGGCAAGCGTGATCGCCATCATGATCCAAAGCAGATACGGGACCTGCAGCACCGGAAAGCGCTCGTGAAGTCGGACGACGGCCAGCCCAAGGTAGATGCCAAGTAGCGGGGCGATCATCGCCTCGCGCGCGGACACTTGGTCCAGCATGAATCGCACACCGCGCTTGGCCGGCTTGCTGGTGCCCGCGGCGGCGATCGCCGCTTTCACCTGTGCCGTCGGCGAAAGCGTGGCGATGTCCCCGGCCGGTGCTCGCCGTCCGCGCCATGGCGCGCGCGTCACGCTGCGGTCCTCATTGGCAGTGCATCCTTTGCGGCGCGGGCCTGCTGGTACACCGCAGTGTAGTCCGCCGTTGTCTGGGCGCTCGCGAAGCGCGTTTCGATCGTGTGCCGCGCGGCGATGCCGACGGCCAACGCAACGGCGGATTCGAGCAACAATGGAGCGATTGCGGCCGCCAATTCATCCGGACGTTCGGCGGCGACGAGCTGGCCATTGCTGCCCGATTGAACAACTTCGCGATTGCCGCCGACGTCTGTAGCCACGACCGCAAGTCCGCTCGCCATCGCCTCCAGCAACGCGATGGAGATCCCCTCGCTTCTCGACGGTAGGACAAATACGTCGGCGTCCTGAAGAAACGGGCGAACATCATCCACTGCGCCGACGAACTCGACAATATCGCCGACGTCGAGCGCACGTGCTTGTGCTTCAAGGTCCGCGCGCGTCGGTCCGTCGCCCACGATTGTCAGCTGAACCTCCGGCACCAGCGCCCGCACCTTTGGCATCGCGGAAAGTAGCACGTCCTGTCCCTTCACCCGATCAAGGCGTCCCACGTGAACCATGCGCCACCGATGGGTGCGCTGCGCGACGCGCATCACGTATCTCGACAGATCAACGCCGTTCAGGATCACGGACACTCCGTTGGCACTCTGGATGCGAAATTGAAGCAGCTGATGCTGCGCGTCGGCCGAGACAGCGACGACTGCGTCGAACTGTGCGATCGCCAGGCGACGCCAGCGCAGCAATGCTGGACGGGTACTCGGCAGCCGACCATGCTCGGTGTGCACCAGCACGGTGTCACCGCGACGCCAGTGGCGGAGATACTCTCCCAGCCCGGCGGCGAGTTGCGGCGCAGCGTTGTGGGTATGCACGACAGTCGGATTCCGGCCGCCGTCGCGCAGCGTTCCACCCAATCGCCAGGCCATCCGCACTGCGCCCACTTGACCGCCGCCCGGAACCAGCGTCACCGGAATTCCGGCGTTGGCAAAAACAGGAGCCAGGTCGCCAAGCTGCTGGAGGCAAATTACGCTGACGTCTGCTCCGAGATCCCGCTGGTTCTGCGCCAACTGCAGCACGACGCGTTCGGCGCCGCCGTGCTGCACCGAAGTCAGCAGATGCACAATTTCGTAGCCTGACAGCGACTCGACCATCACCCCGATCCTGTGCCACGAGAATGCCCGCGTAAACCAAAGCAAACAAGCAAGTTGCGGGCCACCTGTTGGTCCTCCGGCCCCAGGTCGAGCGGGGGCGTCCCGGGCGGGCCGATCTGCTCGCATGGCATTACACTTCGGCAACTCTATTCGCGGAAAGACCCCATGCAGTCACCTGTTTCTCCGCTCACCGCTCGCGCCCAGGCGACATTTGCGACGCTTCTCGCGATGATGGCGGTGATGGGGCTCGCCCCGTTCTTTCAGGTCGTTTCTGTGCGCTGGCCATTGCGCCTGCGCGAGTCGCCCTGGCGATATGACACCGCGGTCATGGCATTCTCGGATGGCCCGCAGTTGATCATCCTGCTTTCGATTATCGCGATTCTCGCCATCCTGACGGGGCACCGCCAGGCGCTGCGCGGGGTGTCGATCGCCCTTGGCGCGGTGACCATTGCGCACGCCGTGGCCCTGCCATTTTTCTTGCTTGATTATTTCCAGGTTCGCCGTCTCGTCTCACAGGCGCATGTCGGTCAGTTCAAGGCAATTGCGCTGAAGACACTTCTGGTCGCGATTGGTGTCGCAGCAACCGCAGCGTGGGGCGCCTTCATGGCGTGGCGGGCGAGCGAGAACGAAAACGCGGGCCTTCGTCGCCAGAAGGGCGAGGGGCTGGTCGTCGGCCAGCCGAAGGCGGCGCGCCCCTAACCGCAGCAGGGTCAGAAGATCGGTAGTACGCCGGTGACCTGCTGAACCAGCGTCGGGACGACTGCCTGTGCGACGCGATCTGCGCTCGCCGTGTCGTTGCCGACCATGTTCACCACGATCCGGACCAGCGCTTCCTCAGTCCGGCCCCGCAACACCGCGTCGCGTAGCAGCTCGAACTTGACCCGCAACTCGTCGTGTGCGACCCGGCCGCGCCCCTGATACCAGTAGTACACCAGCGCTTCGGCGCCGTTGTTCGCAATGCGGTACCGATTGACCGTCACCGGCCCCGATGGCGTCTGCACGGTTGTTGTTCCGGATTCGACCGGCTCCCAACCACCGCCCGGCAGGCAGTTCTTCGGCGAGTGAATCGACTTCCCCTGATGCTGCTCATCGTAATAACCGACGTACACCGAAAACGGCGCGTAATCCGCTGGCGCGTATTGTCT
>JANYCP010000151.1 GCA_025360265.1 Gemmatimonadota bacterium | reverse complement strand
ATCACCGTGCAGGTGGCGCTGATTCGCCCCGGTCCGATCATGGCGCGCTTCGTCAAGCCATACACCGAGCGGCGGCGCGGTCGTGAGACGGTGGTATACGCTGATCCGCGGCTTGAACCCATCCTGGCGCGCACCCAGGGGATTCCGATCTTCCAGGAACAGGCGATGGCGATCGCGATTGCACTGGCGGGGTATACGCCAGCAGAAGCGGACATGCTGCGCCGCACCATGGGAAATGTGCGGAAGGAAGCGCGGCTGATCGCGGCACTTGCTGATTTGCGCGAGCGGATGATCGAGAAGCGAGTGGCACCGGCGGTGGCAGCACAGATCGAGTCGGACTTGCGCGGTTTTGCGAATTATGGATTCCCGGAATCGCACGCGTGGAGCTTCGCGCTGATTGCCTACGCCACCGCATGGCTCAAGCAGAATCATCCCACTGAGTTCTATCTCGGCCTGCTCAACTCGCAGCCAATGGGGTTCTACTCGGTCAGCACGTTACTGCACGATGCGCGACGCCATGGTGTGCCGCTCAAGCCACCGTGCCTGCGCGATGGGTCGCGTGATTGCACCACGGAACCGGGGGCCAATCCGGATG
Organism: Gemmatimonadota bacterium; assembly: GCA_025360265.1. Taxonomy (GTDB): domain Bacteria; phylum Gemmatimonadota; class Gemmatimonadetes; order Gemmatimonadales; family GWC2-71-9; genus Palsa-1233. Next base: position 13,806 of record JANYCP010000151.1, on the reverse strand, counting down.
TTCCGGTGCTGCGGGTGGGGTGGCGGTTTGTGCGGGGATTGGGAGACAGACATCTCGATGCGTTGGAAGGGGCGCACGGGGCGCGCCCCTTCGCGGGGATTGGCGATGTGGTGCGTCGTGCTGGGTTGGATCGGGCCGCGTCGATCACGTTGGCGCAGGGTGGTGCGTTTGCTGCGTGGGAACCGGATCGTCGCAAGGCGGCATGGGAAGCGTTGCGCGTTGCGGGTGACACGATGCCACTGGCGCCGGCCCACGAGGCGGCGCTCGATCCGCGACCGATGTCGCGACACCGGCGGATCCTGCTGGACTATTACGCCACCGGCTTCTGCCTCGACGGCCATCCGATGGAAGCCCTGCGCAAAAAGCTTGATCGTCTTGATGTAAAGGACAGCAGGTCGGTGCTGGACGTGCCGAATCGCGAAACGGTGGTGGTGTCGGGGCTGGTGATCGCGCGCCAGCAACCGCAGACAGCCAACGGCACGATCTTTCTGCTCCTGGAGGACGAGCACGGACATATCAACGTGATCGTGCCGAAGACGATCGAGGGGAAGGATCGCGACGCCATGAAGCACGCCATCGTGATCCTGGTCATGGGGCGCGTCGAGTGGAGCGGGCCGGTGCTCCAAGTGGTGGGGAGCCGGTTTCAGGCGCTGCAGGTCGAGGGGCTGACGTATAACAGCAGGGATTTTAGATAGAAGATGAGGAGATAGGAGATAGGAGATAGGAGATAGGAGATAGGAGATAGGAGATAGGAACAAACACGCTGGTTCCTATCTCCTATCTCCTATCTCCTATCTCCTATCGCACATCTCAGCTCAACGCCCGACTCTTCACCTCGTTTGTCAGCCTGGCACTGAACTCCTCGACGTTCACGATATCCTGCTTGTTCCCTTCCCCGCGCACCCGCACCGCCACCGTGCCGCCCTCCGCCTCGCGCTGCCCCACGATCGCCATGTACGGAACCTTGGCCAGCTCGGCATCGCGAATGCGATAGTTGAGCGTGTCGTTGCGCTCGTCGAGATGCGCCCGCAATCCGGCATCACGCAAACGCAGCGTGATCACCCGCGCCGCATCGGCCTGCGCATCGCTGATCGGCAGCACACGCACCTGTTCCGGCGAGAGCCAGAGCGGGAAGACACCGGCGAAATGCTCGATGAGGATTCCCATGAACCGCTCGAACGAACCACACACCGCGCGATGGATAATGACCGGGCGATGATCGGCGTTGTCCTCCCCCACGTACTTGAGGTCGAAGCGCTCGGGGTTTGAGTAGTCGAGCTGAATCGTGCCGAGCTGCCATTTGCGGCCGATCGCATCCTCGACGTCGAAGTCGATCTTGGGGCCGTAGAAGGCGCCATCGCCCGGCTTGAGTTCGTACGGGAGACCGGTCGCCTCGAGCGCATGCCGCAATGAACGCTCCGCCTCGTCCCACATCTGGTCGGTACCAACACGCTGCTCGGGGCGTGTCGCAAACTTGAGCGTCGCCTTGAGGCCGAAGGTCTTGTAGAAGGCCAGGATGAATTGCGTGAGGCGATGCACTTCGGCCTGGATCTGCCGTTCCATCAAAAAAATGTGGCAGTCATCCTGCTGGAATTGGCGCACGCGCGTGAGTCCCGACAGTGCACCGGACACTTCATTGCGGTGCAATACATCGTATGTGACGTACCGAAGCGGTAACTCCTTGTAGGAATGCTTCTTCGCCTGATACATCAGGTAATGTGATGGGCAATTCATCGGCTTGAGCGAGAAGTCGTGTTCGCCGGTCTCGTTATCGAGCACGAGGAACATGTTCTCCTTGTACTTGCCCCAGTGGCCGGAGATCTCCCAGAGGGCCTTGTTGTACAACAGCGGCGTCTTGAGCTCCTGATAGCCGTCACGCTGCAGTTCGCGGAGATACCCGTTCAACTCGTTGATCATCGCGGTGCCACGTTCGGTCCAGAACACCGATCCTGGCGCGAACGGATGGAACAGGAACAGGTCAAGCTGCTTCCCTACCACGCGATGGTCGCGCTTCTTCGCCTCTTCCATGCGAGTCAGGTGCTGCGCGAGATCGTCTTTCTTGAAAAACGCCGTACCGTAGATCCGCTGCAGCATCTGGCGCGATGAATCGCCACGCCAGTACGCGCCAGCCCCGGAGAGAAGCTTGAAGAACTTGAGGCGGCCGGTGCTTGGAATGTGCGGCCCGCGACAGAGATCGACGAATGGCCCATCCGTGTACACCGTGATCGTTTCATCGGCCCCCAGCTCGCTGATGCGCTCCAGCTTGAGCGGATCATCGGCGAAGCGCCGGTTCGCTTCCTTCCGATCGACGACCTCGCGCAGGAACGGGAAATCGCTGGCCACAACAGCGTTCATCTTCTCTTCAATTTCCTCGAGATCTTCCGGCGTGAACGGCTGCGGCACCGCGAAGTCGTAGTAGAACCCTTCATCGATCGCCGGACCGAAACCGATCCCGGCATCGGGATATAGCTGCCGCACCGCCGTGGCGAGAATGTGCGCCGCCGAATGCCGCAGCACGCCGAGCGCGTCAGGGTCACGATCGGTGAGGATCGCGATGGACGCGCCATCGGGAAGCGCGCGGCCGAGATCCTGGATTTGCCCGTTGACCTTGATGGCGACCGCAGCGCGTGCAAGTCCCGGCCCGATCTGCGCGGCCAAATCGGCCCCGGTCGTCCCCTCGGCGAGCTCACGTACCGACGCGTCGGGGAGGGTCACGCGAATCTGATTGGCGGTCGTCATGCGATTCCTGTTGCTCATGTATAGGTCTGCTACGGCTGGTCTTGTAGTTTAACCACCATGGCACGAATCGCTGTACGCCGCGCCGCGGCCCGCTCGACGACCTCCACCACCGGGACCATGGTCCTCTGCCTCGGCCTGGGGGCTGTCCTGGGCTACCTCCTCAGCAGACTGAGTGGCCCCACGCCAGAATTTCGGGGCGAATCGACCGGTTCACCACGCGAGATGTCGGGTCTCGTCCGCGCTGCGCAGGCAGTGCTCGACGACGATGTCCTGCTGCACGATTGCCACCTGCAGGTGCTGGCAGCGGGCGTCGGCCGCATTGAAGTGCACGGCTGGGTGCCCGATCGGCGCTCGCGTGCGCGTGCGGCGCACCTGCTGGGCGACTCGGTGAGCGCCGACGCGATCATCAACTGTCTCCTGGTGCGCGGTGAAGACGAAGATTTCGACATGGCCGACGAGATCGCCGGCGAGCAGTCCGCGTGACCGAACCGCTCGCTCCGCAGTTCGACCCGCAGACAATCGAAGCGCCATTGTACCAATGGTGGACCGAGCGCGAGCTCTATCGCGTTTCTGCCGATGCACCGGGCGAACGGTACGTGATTCAGATGCCACCGCCGAACGTCACGGCGGTGCTGCATGCCGGTCACGGCCTGACCTACACCATTCAGGATGTGCTGACCCGTTTCGAGCGGATGCGTGGCGCAAAGGCGTTGTGGCTGCCGGGGACCGATCACGCCGGGATCGCGACGCAGAACGTCGTCGAGAAGCTGCTGGCCAAGAATGGCCAGACCCGATTCGATCTCGGTCGCGATGCGTTCGTCGAGCAGGTGTGGCAGTTCGTGCGCGAGACCGGCTCGACGATTCTCGATCAGCTGAAGGCCCTGGGTGCGAGCTGCGACTGGTCACGTACCTACTTCACCCTCGATCCAGCGCTTTCCCGCGCCGTGCGCGAGGTCTTCGTCCGTCTGCACGAGAAGGGGCTGATCTATCGCGGGAAGTACATCATTAATTGGTGTCCGCGCTGCCTGACCGCCCTCTCCAACGAGGAAGTTGAAAAGGAAGAGCGCGACGGCTCGCTCTGGCACTTCAAGTATCCGATCGAAGATGGCTCGGGATTCATCACGATCGCCACGACCCGGCCGGAGACGATTCTCGGTGACGTGGCGATCGCAGTACATCCGACGGATGAACGATATCGCGCGCTGATTGGCCGCAACGTCCGCGTGCCAATTCTCGATCGCCTGATTCCGATCGTGGCAGACGATGTGGTGGACGCCACGTTTGGCACCGGTGCGGTCAAGGTGACGCCAGCGCACGACGCAACGGATTTCGAAATTGGCCGCCGCCACAATCTTGCGGCGATCGATATCATGACCGACGACGCCAAGATCAGCGACGCCGCGCCGGAACGCTTCCGCGGACTTGATCGCTTCGTGGCCCGCAAGCGCGTGGTCGCGGAGTTCGACCAGCTTGGATTGCTCGACAAGATCGAAAAGCATCGCAACGCGGTGGGTCGGTGCTACCGCTGCGACACCGTCGTGGAACCAAAACTCTCGGATCAGTGGTTCGTCAAGATGGCCCCGCTCGCGGCCCCTGCCCTCCAGGCATACCGCGACGGCCGCCTCACGTTCATTCCAGAGCATCAGGGTGACAACTACGCCACGTGGATGGAGAACATCCGTGACTGGTGTATCTCACGCCAGCTGTGGTGGGGGCACAGGATTCCCGTTTGGTATTGTAATCAAGATCAAGCGGGAGAGACGAGAGGCGAGAAACGACAGACCGGTGGCTGCGGCAATATCATGGTGTCACGCGATACGCCGACGCAATGCGACAAGTGTGGTGGCGCACTGCGGCAGGATGACGACGTGCTCGACACCTGGTTCTCGTCGTGGCTGGTGACGTTCTCCTCGCTCGGCTGGCCCGACAAGACACCCGATCTCGCCGCGTTCTACCCCGGCACCACGATGGTCACCGCCCCGGAGATTCTATTTTTCTGGGTGGCTCGGATGATCATGGCAGGGATCGAATTCATGGGTGAGATTCCGTTCAGCACGATCTACCTGCACGGAACGGTGCGCGATACGCAGCATCGCAAGATGTCGAAGTCGCTCGGCAACGGCATCGACCCGGTCGAGGTGATCAATCGGTATGGCGCCGACGCGCTCCGCTACACCGTGGTGAGTGGCATGTCGGTTGGGACTGACTTGATCCTCGATCCTGCGGACCTCGACACGTCATTCGCATCGGGCCGACACTTTGCCAACAAGCTCTGGAACATCGGACGCTTTCTGCTCGGTCATCTCGAGTCCGGCGCCGCGCCGCTCGCCAGCATTGACCCATCGACGCTCACGCTCGCCGATCGGTGGATTCTGTCGCGCGCGCACGAAACGATCGTGACAGCAACCCAGCACAATGAGCGATTCCGTCTGAACGAGGCGGCTGGCGCGGTGTACCACTTCCTGTGGAGCGATCTGGCCGATTGGTATCTCGAACAGGTCAAGCCGCGTCTGTACGGTACTCAGCCCGGCGGTGACACCGCACGCGCGGTGGCGGCTCACGTATTCGACATCGCGCTGCGATTACTGCATCCCGTGATGCCATTTGTCACCGAAACGCTCTGGCAGCGCCTGCCCAATCATGCACCGGACGCATCGATCAGCCTTGCCGCGTGGCCAGTGTCCACCGAAGCGCCCACCAACGCCGGGGCGATCACCGACTTCGAGTCGGTGCAGGCGATCATCACGGCGGTGCGTGTCCTCCGCGCCGAGTATGGCGTGGCGCCAGGCCTGAGTGTCAACGTGACCGTGGGCGACGCGAGCAAGCTGGCGCAGCGAGCCATCGATGCTGAAGGTGAGACGATTCGGCGTCTGGCCAAGATCGAATCGCTAAGCCTTGGCGTGAGTAGCGGCCCCGGCGCGACCAAAGTGCTCGATGATGGCACCAAGATCACCGTGCCGCTTGGTGAACTGGTCGACATGGACAAGGAATGCGCCCGCCTCGGTGCCGAAGCGACCAAGCTCGATGGCCTCGTCGTCGCGCAGGAGAACAAGCTTGCCAACGAACAATTCGTTTCTCGGGCGCCGCCAGCGGTGATTGAAAAGGAGCGCGAGAAACTGGTGTCCTGGCGCACTCAGGCCGAATCACTGCGGGAGCAGCGTCGATCGCTCGGATGCGCAGACTAACGTTCGCGCTGGCTGCGGTGGCACTGGTCGCCGCGTGCGCCCGCATGGCGGCGCCGCCCGGTGGCCCGTCACGACGCGAGCCGCCCATTCTGGTGGGCATTTTTCCCGACAGTGGCATTGCACCGTGCGACCTGAAAGCACCGGCGGAGTTTCGTTTTGATGAAGTGACCAGCGACGCTGGCCAGGCGAATTTCGGCACTGGTGACGGGACGCTCGAGAAGTTGGTCATGCTTTCTCCCGACACCGCCGTGCCAATCGTCGAATGGCATCGTGACCGGATTACGGTGAAACCGCGCGCCGGCTGGCGACCGAACAAGACGTACCGCATCGAGTTCCTACCTGGATTGCTCGACCTGCATCAGAACATTTCGAAATCCGGCGCAGTGATCGCATTTACCACGTGCGGTCCGAAACCGAAGCGGGTACTCACCGGACGCGCGATCGACTGGGTGAGCCAGCGTGCGATTCCCAACGCATTGATCGAGGCGTTTCACCTCCCGGACTCGGTCAGCTATCGCGTGACCGCCGATTCGACCGGCCGCTTCAGGATTGAAGGACTTCCTGACGGCCCCTATCTGGTCGTGGCATCGAGTCGCCCAGACCCGAAGCATCATCGCAATCCGCGCGAACCATGGGACACTGTCCGCGTCACTGCGCAGCAAGACGCTGTCGGCGAAATCTGGACGTTCCCGCGTGACACGGCAGCGCCGAGGATCACTGGAGTCGCACGGGTCGATTCAGAGACAATCGCCGTCACCTTCAACCGACCGATCGACCCGGCACTGCGGCTCGACACCACCTTGGTACGCGTCGGCCTGCTCATTCCTCCCGACACCGTTTCGATCGGATTGATCGAGGTACTACCGAAAGCATACAGTGACTCGATCCACAAGCCGGCTCCGAAACCAAGGACTCCCAAGGAAGACAGCACCTTCCGCATCGATTCACTGAAACGGGATTCGGTCGCGAAGGCGCGCCCTGCTCCACCGCCACCGCCGACCAACGTTCGGCCAACACCGCCGCCCGACTTGCCGACACAAAAGCGGCCGCAACTCGGGACGGTGCTGGTGATCAAGACCCGTGGCACTGTCCGGCTTGACCAGAGCTACTGGGTCACCGTGGCGGGTGTGCGCGGTCCGGGTGGGGTGCCCGGTCGACCGTCAGGTATGACGCTGCTCAAGGACCTGGCGAGGGTCCGCGCTGACTCGATCGCAAAATTCAAGACGGACTCGATCAAAGCCGACTCGCTCAAGAAGGCCGCGGGCACTCCCGCGAAGGTCGGTGGACCGTAGTGGTTTCAACCGACGCGTCGCGACCCGCCGTTTTTCTCGATCGCGACGGCACGTTGATTCACGACGACGGCTATCTCGCCGATCCCGCCCGGGTTCGACTACTCCCCGGAGTGGCCGACGCCCTGATCGCGCTGGCAGACGCCGGGTTCGTTCGAGTTGTCATCACGAATCAGTCGGGAATTGGTCGTGGTATGTACACTCGCACCGATTTCGAGGCGACCCAGCGTGAAATGGAACGCCAGCTCCGGAATGCAGGCGCCTCGATCGATGCGACGTACCACTGCCCCCACACGCCCGATGCCGGGTGCCCGTGTCGCAAACCGGGCTCCGCCTTGTACCGCGAGGCCATCGCCACGCTGAATCTCGATCCGTCCACCAGCTGGTGCGTGGGCGACAAGCTGCGCGACATCGAGCCGTCACTGGAGCTGGCATGTCGGGCGATGCTGGTGCAGACCGGACCGGCACCGCTTGATGTCGACGGCGCCCGCCGCCTGAATGCCGAAATCGTCGATGATTTACTGGCAGGATCGGTCGTGATCCGGCGTTATCTTTCCGGGCTGTGAGCTATCGGGTAGCGGTCGCCATTTCGGGTCGAGGCAGTAACCTGGTTGTGCTGCTCGATGCCCTGGCGCATGACGATGTTGCCGAGGTCGTGCTGGTGATTTCGGATCGGGCAGCCGAAGGGCTCGAACGCGCCACCGAACGCGGTGTCGCAATTCATCGGTTGGCAGACTTTCGCGACGGCGCAGAGTGGCGCCGCGTCCTCACGAGTACCGCGTGCGACCTGCTCGTGCTTGCCGGATACCTTCGTCTCGTCCCGGCCGACGTGGTGCATCAGATGTCGGGGCGGATCATCAATGTGCATCCGGCGCTGCTGCCCAGGTTCGGTGGTTCAGGAATGCATGGCGCCCGAGTCCACGAAGCGGTGCTCGCTTCGGGTGACATGGAAAGCGGCGCAACGGTGCATCTGGTGGACGAGGCGTACGATCGCGGACGGATCCTCGCGCAAGGAAGGATTGCCGTTCCGGTCGCCCGCAGCGCCGCGACACTCGCCGCTGCAGTCCTCGAAGTAGAACACCGGTTGTTGCCGGCAGCGGTCCGCGCCGCCGCAGTCGCCGGACATCCGGTCCCATTCGTTTTTGCATAACGTGCTGTCAGGGAGAGTTGCTCGATGCCGCGTGCGTTGATTTCCGTGAGTGATAAGCGTGGCATCCTTGCCTTCGCCGAGGAGCTGGTGCGCCTCGGATGGGAACTGGTATCGACCGGCGGAACCGCCGCACTCCTGCATCAGGGCGGCGTGCCGGTCACGCCCGTGGACCAGGTCACCGGATTCCCTGAAATTCTCGACGGACGCGTCAAGACGCTGCATCCGGCGGTGCACGCCGGGTTGCTTGCGCGCCCGGATCGCGCCGAGCATGTACGCCAGCTTGCCCAGCATGCCATCCGTCCGTTCGAACTCATCGCCGTCAACCTCTATCCCTTCCAGGCCACGATCGCCGCACCCGGCGTGAGGTTCGAGGACGCGATCGAGAATATTGATATCGGTGGTCCGTCGATGTTGCGCTCCGCGGCCAAGAACTTCGAGTTCGTGCTGCCGGTGGTCGACCCGAAGGATTACCCGCGGATCATTGAGATGCTCACCCGCGGCGAAATCGACTTCGACACACGTCGCGATCTCGCGGCCAAGGTGTTCGCGCACACGGCCGACTACGACAACGCCATCGCCGGCTACCTCACCCCTTGGCAGGATGCACTGCCCGCGCGCGTCACCCTCTCGATGGAACGACGACAGGTGCTGCGCTACGGCGAAAATCCGCAACAGCGCGCCGGCCTCTTCGTGACCGAGGAGCCGCGTGGGATCGCCGACCTGACGCAACGGCAGGGGAAGGAGCTTTCCTTCAACAACCTGCTCGATATCGACGCCGCGATGACGGCCGTCGCCGCCTGGCCCAATCGTGTCGCCTGTGCCATCATCAAGCACACCACGCCATGCGGCCTGGCACTGGGCACAAATGCCGCCGAAGCGTTCGCTCGCGCCCGCGCCACCGACCCCACATCGGCGTTCGGATCGGTCATTGCATTCAACACGGTGGTAGATCGCGCCGCCGCCGATGCGATGGCCGACCTTTTTATCGAAGTGGTCGTGGCGCCGACGTTTCATGCCGATGCACTGGAACGGTTTGCCGAGCGAAAGAACCTGCGCGTCGTTGAGCTGCCGGTAGTACGTGCGAAGACCGGACTCGACTGGAAGAAGATTCGCGGTGGCTTCCTGATCCAGGACAACTTCAACTTCAATCCGGCTGAAGACACCTGGCGCGTCGCCACAACCCGTGAACCCACCAGTGCCGAAATGAACGACCTCCGGTTTGCGTGGGCTGCTGTGAGCAGCGTGAAGTCCAATGCGATCGTGCTGGTGCGCGATGAACAGGTGATCGGCATCGGTGCGGGACAGATGAGCCGCATTGATGCGTCGTTTCTCGCAGTCCACAAGGCGGCCCAGGCCGGCCATGACACCAACGGAGCAGTTCTCGCGTCCGATGGGTTCTTCCCGTTCGCCGATGGCATAGAGGAGGCGGCCCGCGCTGGCATTCGGGCGATCATTCAGCCCGGCGGCTCGGTACGTGACGCGGAGGTGATCGAGGCTGCCAACCGACTGGGAATCGCGATGATCATGACAGGTTTACGGATGTTCAGGCACTAAAGAGGAGTACGACTTGGAACAGGAACTCGACAACAACCCGCCCTATCGTTGGGCGCTCGGTACCTTCGCCATCATCTTCGCGATCTACTTCGTGACGCTGGCGCCGACGACGGCGTTCTGGGACACGTCGGAGTACATCGCCGCGGCCAAGGTGCTCGGCATCCCGCATCCGCCAGGCAATCCGCTGTTCACGCTCATGGCGCACGTGTGGGGAATGCTGCCGTTTATCGGGATGAACTTCGCCAAGCGGATCAATCTCTTCGCGGCGTTCACGAGTGCCGCAGGCGCCAGCCTTTGGTTCCTGGTGGCTGAACGGTGGCTACGCAACGTGCTGCCAGCGCGCCTGCCGCGTCTGGGGGCGGCATTTGCCGGGATATTTGCCAGTGCAATGGCATGGACAGTCTGGAATCAGTCCACGGTGAATGAAAAGGTCTACACCGTCTCGATGCTCAGCATCGCGCTCATGGTATGGCTGATGGTGCGTTGGGCCGACATCCCCGACAGCCCGCGACGCAACGGCCTGCTGATTCTCGCCGCGTACATCGGCGCGCTGACGTCAACCAACCATATGATGGGCGTTCTGGCGATTCCGATCATCGCGCTCTACGTGCTCTGGACCGATCGGCGCGTGGCGCTCCAGCCGTGGGTCATGTTGATGGCATGGACGCTCCTGCTTGGCGTCAGCGGCATCCTTGGTGATGCACTGACCGTCGTCCACGCCATGATGTTTGGCGCACCGGGCCTCACCGGCAACTTCACCAATCCGGCGGCGGCACTCACCTTCAGCAACGCAGTTGACGGTGCCTCCGCCATCTCGGCACTCACCCGAGTGGGCGGATTGCTCGGTATTGCGGGACTCCTCGGCTGGGGCATCCACAAGGATCGCCGCAATCCGCTGCTCTATGTCGGCGTGCTGGCTGTCGTTGTCGGATTGACGTTGAACTATGTCTATCTCCCGATGCGCGCAGGGCAACATCCGCCGATCAACGAAGGCGAACCGATCGGGTTCTTCTCGCAAGGGTTGAGCGACGTCCTCAACCGTTTGCAGTACGGCAAGCCACCGCTCTCGGTGCGCATTCCGCCGTTCAGCGCGCAGCTCACCATGTACTGGCAGTACTGGAACTGGCAGTGGGCGAAAGACCTCGGGAACTTCGCCGGCATCGCAACCGGACTTTTCACGGCCCTGTGCGCATGGGGCCTTGGCGTGATCTTCGTCAAGGACCGCAAGGCCGGCACGGCTGCGGGCACGATGCTCTTCATCCTGACATTGCTGCTGATCTACTACCTGAATTTCAAGTTCCGGTACGGCACGCCCGGCGTGGACCCGAATACCGAAACCGAAGTGCGTGAACGCGACTACTTCTTCGTGGCGTCGTTCGCCTTTGCCGGAGTGCTCATTGCTGCCGGATTTGCGGCCGCCATCCGCGCCATTGGCGAATGGCTCGGCGATCGAGTGAATGACAAACAACGTTGGCTTGCCGGCACGCCGGTGCTGGCCCTCGCGCTGATTCCGCTGCTTGGCAATCGACAGAGTGCACCGCGTAACACCGAAACGTTGGCGAGCGACTTCGCCGTGGACATGCTGCAGTCGGTGGAACCGTACGGCATCCTCATCACCGCTGGCGACAACGACACCTTCCCCCTCTGGTTCGCTCAGGAGGTGCTCGGCATTCGTACCGATGTGACGCTGGCGAACCTCTCGCTGATGAATACCGATTGGCACCTGCGTCAGCTGCAGCGGCGTGAAACACCTGCCTTCAACCCCGGCGGCGCGCCGAAGATCTGGCAATCACCGACTGATGCTGCTGGCGTGCCGCTCAGCGGCAGCAAGAATGCTGGATGGGTGAAGCCGCTGACGCCGGCTCTCAATCGGTCGATCGCGTTCCTCGATTCACTGCCGGACATGATGAACAGCCCGAAGGACTCGATCCAGCTCGGCAGCGTGTGGGCGAAGTTTGACGGGCAACCCCTCAGCCGCAGCGACGTTGCTGTCTTGTTCCTGATTCAGGACAATGCCGGCAAGCGGCCGATTTATTTCTCGTGGAGCGACGGCGGCTATCCCGACACGAAGTTCGGGCTGGAGAAGTACCTGGTGACCCAGGGCATGGTCCGCAAGCTCATGGATCACCCGGTGGTCATCGGCGGACCGGTCGTGAACTCGCCGATGGGTCTCGTCGATATCCCCAAGAGCCGCACGCTCCTCTTCGAGATCTACCATCCCGAAGCGGCGGCACACGAGCGGGCGCTCGGCTGGTTCGATCCGCCGTCCTCCTCCATCCTGAGCCTCTATCAGATCGTGTACAACGGGTTCGGGCAGGTGCTCATACAGGCTGGCGATAGTGCCGCCGCCATCAGGGCGTCGAACTATGTGCAACGCATTGGCAAGTCGATCGGAGGTCAGTGATGCGCACAGGCTTCGCGCTGGTACTGGCAGTGAGTGCTCCGCTTGCCGGCCAGCAACCGACAGTCGTTGAGCAGGTTAGCGGCGTGCGCGCCACGCTGATGGCATTGAGTCCGGTCTCGGAATCCATCGTGTGGGCCAGTGGCTCAGCTGGCACGGTGGTGCGGACGCGCGACGGCGGAACGACATGGGAATCGCATCCGGTGGCCGAGGGGCCGCGACTGCAATTTCGCGGAATCCATGCCGTCAGCGCCGATGAAGCGTGGGTCATGAGCAGCGCCAACGGCCCCGAGACGCGGATCTACCACACGGTCGATGGCGGGACGACGTGGAAGGAACAGTATCGTGCGGCCGACACGGCGGTGTTCCTTGATTGCATCGCGTTCTTTGACGCGAAGCATGGCATCGCGTTCAGCGATGTCGCGACACCGGGAATCTCGGTGCTTCGCACTGAAGACGGCGGCGAGCACTGGAACATGTTGCCGCCGGGCGCGGCCCCCGCTGCACTCAAGGGCGAGGGTGCGTTCGCGTCCAGCAACAGCTGCATCAGCATCACCGACAAGACGCACGCGGTCCTGGTGGCCGGAACACCGGGCGGGCGGGTCTTTCGCACCGCCGACGCGGGTGCGACGTGGACGCTCGCTGGTGCGTCCCCGACAATTCATGACAGCCAGGCTGGGCCCACGGCGATCTCGTTCCGCGACAGTCGCCACGGCATGCTCGTCGCGGGAATTATTGGTCGCGGCGTGATGACGCGTGACACCGTGCCAAACGCCGTCGCCACGACGGATGACGGTGGCGCGACGTGGGCGCTGCGCCATCGCCCGACCCAGCCGGGCATGCTCTCGGGCGTTGCGCTCGTGCCGGCCGTGAGCGACGGCACCGCGATCACTGCGACGTACACCGGACTGCACGTCAGCCGTGACAACGGCGACAGCTGGACGAGTGTTGACACGGGTTACTACTGGGCCGTGAAAGCGTTCGGCAAGCGCGCGTGGGCGGTGGGGAACGGCGGCAAGATTACGCGAGTGGAGTTCTAAGCAACTCCCTCGCCAACTTCACGTACAACGCCACCCCCTCGCGCAGCTCCGACTTGCTGATCTGTTCATCGGGCCGGTGCGCCACGTGAATCGACCCGGGCCCCAGTTGGTAGCAGGTACCCCACGTCGTGTGAATCGCGAGATCGGACGCAAACGCCACCGTAGTGGACGGCCAACCCGGCAGCGATGGTGCCGTGGCCGGTGGCAACCCGGGAATGAATGTCAGCGTAACACCCGGACCAGCGGCTGCCGTGTACGCCACACGAATCGCGTCATCCGGCCCGACAACGCGCACCAATAGCTCCGCCCGGGCGTGGGGTGCGACGACGTTTGGCGCCTCGCCACCCTCGATCTTCCCGATGTTGAGCGTGGACTGTCCGAGCACCGGGTCGATGGGAAGCGGCACTGCGCGAATTCGCTGTAGCGCATCGAGGAGCTTGTCGATCGC
>JANYCP010000066.1 GCA_025360265.1 Gemmatimonadota bacterium | reverse complement strand
GCCCGGCGTGAACGACGCGAAGGTGCCGAGCGGCGTGCGCCCGCCGCCCTGAGGCGAGACGATCGGGAACACGGCGAGCTGACTCGGATCGAACCGGACCGCATCCGGCGCGCGAACCCGAACGCCGACCGACCGATCATCCAGACGGACCGTACCGGCCTCGGCCCCAAGCAGCGCCCCCGTCACCTGGCTGCTGATCTGACCAGGCGTGAGCCCAGCGCGATTTGCCTTCGCGCCATCAATCGTCATCGCAAGTTCGGCAGTCGGTTCGCTGACGCCATTGAAGAGGTCTTCAATGCCATCAACCTTCGCGAGCGGGATGCCAAGTTTTTGGCCGTACGCTTCGAGCGCCGGCAGATCGGGTCCGAACAACTTCACCTCGACCGGGCGCGCCGCGCCGGCGAGGTCATTGATCACATCGGAAAGTATCTGGACAAACTCGATCCTGATCCGTGGAACCGCTTCGGTAATTTTGTCCCGCACGTCATTGATCACCGCATCGCTCGCCCGGCGGCGCTGGCTGCGTGGCTTCAGCCGCACCACGATGTCGCCGCGATTCTGTTCTGTTGCGAAGAGGCCGAGCTCGGCCCCGGTGCGGCGTGACGTTCCGTCCACTTCGGGCGTCTCGGCCAGAATCTTCTCGATAATGTGCAGCTGCCGGTCGGTCTCGACCAGCGCGGTCCCACCCGGGCTCCAGTAGTCGAGGACAAACGCCCCTTCATCCATCTCGGGGAGAAATCCGGTTCCGACCACCCGGTACGCCAGGACACCGGCGAGCACGAGCCCGATCGAGACCATTCCGGCGATGCGGGGATGACGCAGCACCACACCGAGAGATCGCTCGTAGGCATCGGCCAGCGCATCGACTGCCCGACCCCAGCGGGCCAGCACGCCGTGCGACGAGCCAGTGCCACCCTCCGAATCTGCATCCGCGACGGAGAGATACTGGGCGCTGAGCAACGGAATGAGCGTGAGTGCCAGCACGAGGGACACCAGCACGGCGATCGTGAGTGTAATGGAGAGTGTCTTGAAGAACTGCCCCTCGACGCCAGTCAGGAGTCCCAGTGGCAGGAACACGACGACGGTCGTGATCGTCGACGTCGTCACCGGCCAGATCAGTTCCTGTACCGCCTGGTGTACCGCAGCCTTGCGATCGGGATTGAGGTGCAGATGCCGGATGATGTTTTCGGTGATGACCACGGCATCGTCGATCACCAACCCGATCGCGATCGCCATGGCACCTAGCGTCATCAAGTTGAACGTCTGGCCGCCCAGCGACATGATGAAGATGGTGATCGCGAGCGTGAGCGGAATCGATGACGCACTGATCGCCGTAATCCGGGCGTGTCGCAGAAAGAGCAGCAGCACGATGACGGCAAGCGCTGCGCCGATGAGCATGGCATCGCGAACCGACGTCACGGCCTCGCGCACGAGCGCAGCCTGGTCGTAGAGCGGCTTGAGGTGGACTCCCGGCGGCAATGTCTTGGCGAGTCCGGCAGCAATGGCGGTGATGCTATCGGCGATCTGCAGGGTATTGCCGCCGACCTGACGCGTGATATTGAGCGCTGCCGCCGGCTTGCCATCGCCCGCGATGATGCGAACGTGGTCCTCGGTGCCGGGAATGACCATGGCAACGTCGCGCACCCGCAGGCCCTTCCCCACCACCACGTCTGCAATGTCATCAGCCGACCGCGCCTCATTCGTCGTGACGATGAGATACTGCTTGTACGTCGACGGCATCCGCCCGACCGCATCGACCGTGGTCGATTGCCGGATCGCATTCGCCAGGTCTTCGTAGGTCATCGATTGCGCCGCCAGGCGCGCCGGATCGGCAATCACCTCGATCTCACGCACATCATTGCCCTGTACATCGACACGTGACACGCCCGGAACCCGCGAAATCAACGGGCGAATCTGGTATCGCGCGATGTCATACAGCGTGGCCGGATCGCCGCCCTCGACGTTGTATGAGAGAATCGGGAAGAGCGACGGCGTCAATCGTTCGACCTGGATGTCGAGCCCGGTGGGCAGATCGCCGCGGGCTTGATTGACCCTGGCCTGCACCTGCTGCAACGCGAACACCATGTCGGTGCCAGGGAGGAAGGTGGCGTTCGTTTCGCTACCGCCGCGGATCGAGCGCGACTTCACCCGGATGACTCCCGGCACCACGCTCACCGCTTCCTCGATTGGACGCGTGATCCCGAACAGGACCTGGCGGGCGCCGAGCGAACTTCCTTCTGCAACAATGGTGACCCGTGAGAACTTCAGCTCCGGATAGATGGCCGACGGCAATCGCGTCGCCGCCCAGATCCCGCCGACGCTCAGGAGCGTAACGACGAGATTGACGAAGCGCCGCTGATCTGCCAGAAACCCGAAGAGCGAACCCTTCGACACCGGTGCCGGACCGCTCACGGCTTTTCCATCGAATCTTTGGGTCCCG
>JANYCP010000149.1 GCA_025360265.1 Gemmatimonadota bacterium | reverse complement strand
TTTCGTTCCGGTGTTTCGGTAGAGCAGCATCCGGCCCGACGCGGTGCCGATGATCAGGTCGATCAGGCCATCGCCGTCGATGTCGGCGAACGCCGGCGCCGTATTGCTCCCGCGCGGTATGGTCACGAGTGCCGTATCGGCCAGCGTCCACTTCGGATCGGTACGAGTGCCGGTATTGCGAAACCACTGCAGCTTGTCGCGCCACGTGCCGACGACAATGTCGAGCAGTCCGTCACCATCGAGATCCACCACCGCGGGCACGTAGTTGAACTGACCGCTGATCGGCAGCAGGCCGCGCTCGTGAAACGCCGGCGCCGTCGCGGTGCCGACGTTTTCATACCAGGTGATCGTGCCGGTGCTGGGGTCGTTTGGTGAAATCTTGCTCCCGACCAGAAGATCGAGGCGACCGGTACCGCGCAGGTCGGCGAGCACCGGCACGGCGTCGCTTCCAACGTCGATCTGCGAGACGACACGCTTGGTCTTGAGCGTCCACGTCCCCTTCGGCGCCTGGGCAACCAGGTACAGGTTCTCGATCGACGTCCGCGCTGGCCCATACGCGCCGCCAATGACTCCCATGATCAGGTCGATGTTGCCGTCGCCATCGACATCACCAAAGGTCGGCGCGTTGTATCCGGATGTGATCAACGGGTGCGCCAGTGGGAACTCGACCGGCTTGTTCTGGAAGAACGGCTGCGCGCAGGTCCCGGTGTTCTCGATCTGCAGCAGACCTGCCTCGAAGAAGTCGCCCCAGAAAAGATCGAGCGTGCCTTTCCCCGAGACATCGGCGAACGTCAGGGTGTTGGCGCCGTGACGGACGGAGAATCCCTCGCCCTGAGCGAAGCGGCCTGTCCCGAGCAACGCGAGGGAAGGGGCCTCCAGTCTCCGGGTTGCACGAACCCTGGAGGTCCCTCGCCTGCGGCTCAGGACGAGGGGTGCATCGCCCTCGCGACTCTCAGCCCCCGTGTCACTAATCGGCCTCGACACCATCGTCCCCTGCGTCGCTTCCGGCCCGAGGATCTCGATCCCTTCCCAATTGAGCGTGTGCAAGCGAAAGCGCGGCGCGCCGGACGGGCTCACACCGTCCTGTTCAAACCGATCGACGGTTCCCTGCACCCGTCCGATGAAAAGGTCGAGCTTGCCGTTGCAATCGATATCGACGGCATTGAGGATGTTCTGTCGGTCGGCGAGAATCGCGAGACCATCTACATCACGAATCGTGTCGGGAACCGCCAGGAATTTCGCATCGGTTTTCGTGCCGACATTTCGATACAGCCTGATGTAGCCTTGCGGCATCTCGGCGAGCAAATCAATCCGGCCATCGGCGTCCACGTCCACGAAACGGAACCACTCGCCCACGTCGAGATCCTGATACTGATCGGAGCGCCACACCCACTGCTCGCCGACGCGCTCGAAGTGGATGATCTGGCCCGGCCACTCCTGCACGAAAAGATCGGGCTTGCCGTTGCCGTGAATGTCAACGAGTTGGGGACGCGGCACGTCGAAGCCGCCGAGCCATGGCGCGATCATCGCGCGACCAGCGCTGTCGGTGACGGGGACGTCGGCGATCGCCGCGACGTACGCGGGCGCCAGTATGGGCGCAGCAGGCAGCGCCCCTACCGTGACTCCGACTCCCACCATCAGGATCCCAGCCCACCGCTTCATCGCGCTCCCGCCGCTCCCATCCCCGACGGTGACATGCCCAGCGGCAGCGTCTTGATCACCTTGCCGCTCTTCACATCAATCACGGAAAGCCAGCCCGGGCCAGGCTTTGCCGATGGCGGCGCCTGTGCCGCCGGCATATTGGCCATGCCGGGCATCGCGGCGTGTGCGCTCTCACCCGCCTTGAGCGGCGTCGCGAGATTCTGGTTCACCACGAACAGCGTCTTGCCGTCTTGTGCCATGATCACGTCGTACGGATTCGCCAAGCCACGCGCCAGTTGTCGCGTCACCTTGCCCGCCGCGAGATCAACCTCGGCGATTGCACTGTCGGCGAAGAGCGAGAAGTAGGCAAATTTTCCATCGCGCGAAAAAACCGGATCCCACGGCTTGCCGCCCACCGAGAATTCCTTCGCGGGCACAAACGGCGGTGGCTTGGTGAGATCGAACACCATCACTGTGTTGGACTGCTCGCCGCCGGCGATCATCCACTTCCCGTCCGGGGAGATGGTGAATTGCACCAGCGAACGGAAAACATCGCCTGGCAACGTCGTCAGCGTGACGCGCCCGGTTGCTGTTTCCACCGAAGCAAAACGATTCTCACCCAGCGATGCGATGTGGACCCATTTGCCATCTCGCGTTGCCACCAACGCATGTGGGCGTGGCACCTGAATTTCCTGTTCATCCACCAGCCTGAAATTCTTGCGGGTGATCACGCCGAGAGTCTTGGGTGGATTGGTCGCCGTCATCGAGCGACCAACATACAGCGAGTCGTGTTTGGGGTCGAGCATGATGAGGCCAGGCGTCTCCATCGACACCTGACCCACCACATGATTGCTGCGGTCGAGTTTGAGCACCTTGCCGTCACCGATCAGCGTCACGTACCAGAACGATCCGTCAGGCTCCACGGTGACGTGATGCGGTTTGGCATTCGCCGTGAAACCCATCTTTGTAAGGTCGAGCGTGGTGTCGATCGACAACTTTTTCTGATCGATCACCGTGATCGACGCGCCGCCCTGGTTGACGACGTAGAGCTTGGCGCCCTGCGCAACTACCGGACGAGCCGCGGCAACCATCGCCGCGGCCATCCCCATGCCCCATGCCCCACACCTCACGGCCCGTTTGGTCACGGCACCGTCGACTGCGAACGGTCCCGCACCAGGAAGAACCCTTCCTGCATGCTGCTGACACCGATCGCACCATTCTTGAAGAACGGATAGTTGTTCCATGAGCCCCCGAAGCTGGCGGTGATCTCGCCGACATAGGTGTCCATGAAGGCTACTTCGCGCGGGTTCAGCGGATCGGTGATGTCGAGAATGCGAAGGCCCGCCAGGTAGTTCGACTGGAACAGCCGGTTCCCCTTGACATACTGGTTGTGGTCGATCGCCTTGGTGGGTCCGATGTACTCCTTCTTCATGATCGGCTGTTCGAGGTCGGTCATGTCGAAGATCATCGTGCG
>JANYCP010000022.1 GCA_025360265.1 Gemmatimonadota bacterium | reverse complement strand
CGGACGCCATTGCAATTGACTGCTGCCCGTGAACCGCTCGACATCCTGTTGGCGAAGCAGGGAGAAAATCTCCCCCGGCGCGAAGAAGCCCCACGTGGGAGTGCCCAGTGTGTCGGTCTGGCTGAAATAGCCGCTGGGAAGAATGCCCAGAGAGTTGTTGTCGTTCTGTGGCAGCAGCAACTTGCCAACCGAGTAGCCGAGGTTGGTCTGCAGGTCCATCTTCGAATTCAAGACCGCGGACAAGTTGGTCCGAAAGGCGAGTTGCCGATCGGTATTTGGACGCAACACGTTGCTTGGCAGCGAGCTCACGCCGCGCGCCGTGAGCAGGCGGTTGACCTCGGTGTCGGGCAACTGCATCGTGCCAACCTGGTTCTGAAACTGTCCGGAGACGAAATACTGGACGGCGTCGCTGCCGCCTGTCACGTCTGCGCCGTACAGGTTCGAGTATCCGTTGCTGACGGGCGTGAGCGTCTTGTTCATCAGGATGTTCGAGCTGAGTAGCGTTTCCTGGGTGCAGAGCCCGGAGGTGAAGTCGGTAAGCTTGCACGTGCGGAGTGCGCCGCCCGCCACGCCCCCGGTAATCGTTCGACCGATCATCCGGTAATTGGTGGGGTAGATGTTCGGATCGGTCTGGCTGCCGCCCTCAACAAACGCATGCCAGCGCGGTGGTCCCACAACGCCGCGCTTGGTCGTGATCTTGATCACGCCGTTGGCCGCCTCGGTACCGTAGAGTGTCGCGGCAGACGGACCCTTGACAATTTCGAACGATTCAATCTGGTCGGGCGTCAGGTCGTTCAGGCGTGACGGCGCCTGTCCACCGGTGCCCAGCGAACTCGAGGACGCACTGGTGTTCACCCGGATGCCATCGACGTAGATCACCGGCTCGTTTGATAGCGAGAGGGAGTTCGCTCCTCGAATTCTGATGCGGCTCCCGGCGCCCACGGTACCAGAGCTCGGCAACACATTGACGCCGGCGGAACGGGCCTGCAACAGTTGCGACATGTCAGCGATCGGCTGCGTCTGCGTCAGCGAGTCGACCCGGACGTTGCTCACGCTGTTGCCGATCTCGAGCCGTCGCTGCACACCAGTCGCCGTCGTCACGAGCTCATCCAGCGTGTACGGGGCCGCCGCGAGCGCGAAATCGAGCGCCGTGGTTCCGTCACCGGTGACTGTAGCGACCTTGCGCTGCGGCGCATAGCCGATTGCCAGCGAGCGGATTTCGTATTGGCCAGCAGCCAAACCGGTGATGGTGTATCGGCCGTCGGCGCGGACCGGTACAACCTTGCCCGTCTGCACGACCTGCACGCTGGATCCGAGCAGAGGCTTCTTGGTCGCGGTGTCAGTGATTCTGCCGGTAATGGTGCCCTGCTGAGCGGCGAGCGGAGGCATCAACGCCACTCCGCCCAACAATGCGAGCCAAAAGCCACGAACGCGAATCATCATCTGTGCACTCCTCCAAATGGCAGGGACCGTGCAAACCCTAACGCGCGATGAAGCAGCCGGTACAGCATGAAACGATCTGTATGGATTTGGTAAGCAGGATAGAGTTAGCACGTTTCAGAGATTGCGCTAGATGCAACGTCCGTTTAAGTGCGGAACATCGGACAACGGCGGTCGGGGGTGCTGGAGCCCGGGTCAGGCGCGGAACGCGGCGGTGCGAAAATGTCGCGAAGGGGCGCGTGCTACTCCGCCCGGCGCCCACCGGGCGCCTGACTCGCGGTCAGCCAGCGGCGCGCTACCGCCCGGTGCTGCCGAATCCCCCGGCCCCGCGACCGCTGGGCGGCAGCTCTGCCACCTCACGGAACTCCACCGGCTCCACCTTCTGCACCAACAGCTGCGCGATGCGGTCGCCGCGATGGATCGCGAAGGGCTCCGTACCATGATTGATCATGATGACCTGCAGTTCCCCGCGATAGTCACTGTCAATCGTTGCCGGTGTGTTCGGCAGTGAGATGCCGTGCTTGAGCGCAAGGCCCGAACGCGGTCGAAGCTGGATCTCGAATCCGTGGGGGACGGCCATGGTCAGCCCGGTTGGCACCAGCACCCGGGATCCCGGTGCAATCGTGATCTCGACCGCGGAAACGATATCCATCCCCGCCGCACCGGGTGTGGCGCGCGCGGGGAGTGGCAAGCCGTCACCATGCGGAAGCCGGGTGATGAGTACCTCGACAGCCATCACTCAGAGTACTGAGTCGACGTTGGTGCACGGCAACCCGAACGCTTCCGCTACACCCGGGTACACGATCTTTCCTTCCACCACATTGAGCCCGAGCTTGAGCGCGCTGTCCTGCTTGCACGCCGCCTTCCAGCCAAGGTTGGCGAGCTTTACCGCGTACGGCAGCGTCGCGTTCGTAAGCGCGAGAGTCGATGTGCGCGGCACCGCGCCAGGCATGTTCGCCACGGCGTAGTGCAAAACGCCTTCGACGAAATACGTCGGATCTTCGTGAGTGGTCGGCTTGATCGTCTCAACGCAGCCACCCTGATCGACCGCCACGTCGACGATCACGCAGCCGTCGGGGATCGACTTGAGGTCTTCCTTCGTGATCAGGTGCGGCGCCTTCTTGCCAGGGATCAACACGGCACCGATGATCAGATCGGCGTCCTTTACGGCGTCGAGAATGTTGCGGCGGTTCGAGAAGACGGTGTTGACGTTGGCCGGCAGCACTTCGGAGAGATAGCGCAGGCGATCGAGCGACGTATCAAGAATCGTCACGTTGGCGCCAAGCCCAGCGGCCATTTGGGCCGAGTTGATGCCGACCACGCCGCCGCCGATGATCACGACCTTGGCTGGCGGCACGCCCGGGACGCCACCGAGCAGGACGCCGCGTCCGCCGAAGAGCTTTTCGTTGTACTTCGCCCCCTCCTGCACCGCCAGGCGCCCCGCCACTTCCGACATCGGTGTGAGAAGCGGCAGTTGCCCGTTCGGCAACTGAACGGTCTCGTACGCGACAGCGATCGCTCCCGACTTCATCACCGCCTTGAGCTGCGGTTCGTCGGCGGCGAAATGGAAGTACGTGTACATCACGAGCCCCGGACGCATTCTCGGCCACTCGACCGCGATTGGCTCCTTGACCTTGATGATCATGTCGGCCTGCGCCCACGTCGTATCGGCGTCCTTCCCGATGGTCGCACCGACCTCGGTGTATCGCTCGTCGCTGAAGCCGCTGCCGAGCCCGGCGCCAGTCTCAACCATGACCGAGTGGCCAGCACCGACCAGCACTTCCACGCCTGCCGGCACGAGGCCGACGCGATTCTCGTTGGTCTTGATTTCTTTCGGGACGCCGATCTTCATCGTGGGCTCGCTTGGCGGAGGTTCAAAACGAAGGCCGCGCTCATGCGGGCGGCCCGAGGCGAACAGTGGTCATGCGCTCCGGCGTGAGAAACGCGCCAGCCAGCGACGCGGTCTCCTCCACCGTCACTGCATCAACGAGTCGGAGCACCTCGTCGATCGAACGGTACGGCTCATCATTCAACACGTGACCCGCGAGGCGATTCATTCGGCTCACTGTGCTTTCCAGTGCGAGCGTCACACTGCCTTTGATCTGCCCCTTCGCATCGGACAATTCATTGGCCGGCAACCCTTCACCCGCCACCTGCGCCAGTTCCTCATGGATCGCCGCAAATGCCTGGTCTGCCGTGCCGGAAGCCGTTCCAACGTAAATGCCAAAGACACCGGCTGCACGGTAGGTACCGTGCCAGGCCTGGATGGCGTAACAGAGCCCCAGCTCCTCACGCACCCGCTGGAAGAGCCGGCTCGACATCCCACCACCAATAGCGGCACTCAGCAGTGCCAGTCCCCAGCGCCGTTCATCGGCCGCTGTGACAGTATCGGTGCCCAGAACCGCGTGCACCTGCTGGAGATCGCGCGTCTCAACCCGCGTAACGCCTCGCGCCGCAGCCGCCACTCCCACGCTCGGCATCGGCGCCTTCGCCTCTCCGGCAAACCATCCTTCCCGGTCGAGCATATCCAGGATGGCGCCGTGCTCGATATTCCCGGCCACCGCCACGACTGCATTGCCCGGGTAATAACCACGGGTGTGTACGTCGCGGAGATCGGCTGCCTGCAGCTCGCCAACAGTCTTGGGCGTCCCAAGGATGGAATAGCCGTACGGGTGATCGGGCCAGATCGTCTCGTTCCACAATTCGCCGACCAGATCATCGGGCGTATCGAGCACGCCATTGAGTTCCTCGAGGACCACATTGCGTTCGAGCGATAGATCGGCGTCACGCAGCAGCGGACGGCGCACCAGATCGGTCAGGACGTCGAGGGCCAGCGGAAGATCGGCATCGAGGACATGCGCCTGGTATGCTGTGTGATCCCGAGAAGTAAACGCATCGAGCGATCCGCCGCGCGACTCGAGCGACAGAGCGATTTCTCGCGCAGTACGCCGCTCGGTTCCTTTGAAGACGAGATGTTCGAGGAGATGAGAGACGCCCATCTTGGCACGGCTTTCGTGCCCGCTGGCGGTGCGGACCCAGATCCCCATCGCGGCCGACCGAACGGAGGGTATCCGTTCGGTGACCACGACGAGACCGTTGGGGCAATCAGTGCGAAAGAGTGCGTCGTCGAGCTGGACGGTGCGCTCCGGCGCCATGCTCACGGCTTCGGGAGCAGCGCTTTCCGCGACAACTTCATGCGACCGCGCTCGTCAACTTCCAGGAGCTTGACCTGCACCATGTCGCCCTTCTTGAGCACGTCTTCGGTCTTCTCGACCCGCTTGTGATCGATTTCCGAAATGTGCAGCAATCCTTCAACGCCCGGCATGATTTCCACGAACGCGCCGAACGCGGTGATGCTCTTGATCAACCCTTCGTACACCGTGCCGACGATCGGCTCGGCGACGATCCCCATGACCATCTCGCGCGCCTTGTTGCCGGCTTCCACGCCGACAGCAGCAATCGTGATGAGGCCGGTGTCGTCGATGTTGACCTTGGCGCCAGACGCGTCCTGGATGCCACGGATCGTCTTGCCCTTCGGACCGATCACGTCGCCGATCTTGTCCGGCTTGATCTGGATCGTGATGATTCGCGGAGCCCACGGCGACATCTCAGCGCGGTGCGTTGCCAGCACCTTGTTCATTTCGCCGAGGATGTGCAGACGGCCCTTCCGGGCCTTGTCCAGCGCCTGCTTCATGATGTCGAGCGACAGCCCGCCGATCTTGATGTCCATCTGGATCGACGTGATGCCGGCCTCGGTTCCAGCCACCTTGAAATCCATGTCACCGAGATGATCCTCGGTGCCCAGGATGTCGGTGAGGATCGCGACGCGATCGCCTTCCTTGATCAGGCCCATCGCAACGCCAGCACACGGTGACTTGATCGGCACACCAGCATCCATCAGCGCCAGCGAGCCACCGCACACCGTCGCCATCGACGATGAACCGTTCGACTCGAGCACTTCGGACACCAGGCGGATGGTGTACGGGAACTCCTCGAAGTGCGGCAGCAACGGCTGCAACGCACGCTCGGCGAGCGCACCGTGTCCAATCTCGCGGCGTGACGTGCCGCGGATCGGTTTCACTTCACCAGTGCAATACGGTGGGAAGTTGTAGTGCAGCATGAACGACTTTGTGTGCATGCCGGCGACGTTGATCCCGTCGAGGCGCTGCTCGTCGTCTGCGGTGCCGAGCGTGACGACGGCCAATGCCTGCGTCTCGCCACGGGTGAACAATGCCGAACCGTGCGGACGCGGCAGCACGTGTGCATCGATGCTGATCGGACGGACGGTGTCGCCGTCGCGACCATCGACCCGCTCGCCCTTGGTCAGGATCTGCTCGCGCATCACTGCGTACTCGACATCTTCGAGTTCGCCGTTGATTGCCTTGGACTGATCCGGGAAATCGGCGGCGAGCTTTTCCTGCACGTCCTTGCGGACCGCAGCGAGCCCATCGGCGCGACCGGCCTTGTCCTTGGCATTCATCGCCTTGGCCATCGCCTTCTCGGCGAGTGACTTCACCTTCTTGCCAAGCGCTTCGTCCTTCGGCGCCGGAGTCCAGGTCATCTCGGGCTGCTTGTTCTTCTTGATGAGATCTTCCTGGATCTTCACCAGCTCCTTAATGCCGGTCTGCGCAACCTTCAGCGCCTCGAGCACTTCGTCTTCCGAGATTTCCAGCGCGCCACCCTCGACCATGAGGATCGAATCGGCGGAGCCGGCGACGGTCATGTCAATAGAGGAAATTTCGAGCTGCTGGAAGGTCGGGTTGAGGACCCATTTGTCTTCGATCTTGCCGACGCGCACGGCGGCGATCGGACCGTTCCACGGCATCGGCGAGATCGACAGTGCCGCCGACACGCCCATCAGGGCGGGAATGGAGGCGTCGTTCTCCTGATCGGCCGACATCACCGTCACGAAGACCTGGACTTCGTTCTTGAAGCCCTCTGGGAAGAGCGGCCGGATCGACCGGTCGATCAACCGGCACGAGAGAATCTCGTCGTCGGTTGGGCGCCCTTCGCGCTTGAGGAATCCACCCGGGATCTTGCCAGCAGCGTAATGCTTGTCACGGTATTCGACCGTGAGCGGGAAGAACGGGAGGGTGGAGAGATTGGGGGAGACCGTCACGGCGACGAGCATGGCGGTTTCGCCGTACTGGACGAAGACGGACCCTGCGGCCTGCTTGGCGAGACGCCCGGTCTCGAGAATGAGCGGCCGACCTGCGAACTGCGTTTCAATGCGCTGCACGTTGTTCCTTCAATGCGTATGAAGCACTCCGATACGACAAAGGCGTCCCACGGTGCTCGCGTGGGACGCCCTGCAGCATCAGCTCACCGGAATCAGTTCCGGAGGCCGAGTTCGGTGACCAGTGACCGATAGGTCGAGATTTCGCGGTTCTTGAGGTAGTTCAAGAGCCGGCGCCGCGTACCGACCATCTTCAGCAGCCCCTGACGACCGTGATGGTCCTTCGGGTGCGAGCGAAAGTGTTCGGTGAGGTCATTGATGCGGGCCGTCAGCAAGGCGACCTGGACCTTTGCAGATCCGGTGTCGGTTTCATGCTGGCGGTGCTTCTCGATGACGGGCTGCTTCTCGATCATTCCATGTCCTGAGTCAGGCTGCGCTTACACTTATAGGGATCTCTGATAGCCATCAATAATAGGGGG
>JANYCP010000145.1 GCA_025360265.1 Gemmatimonadota bacterium | reverse complement strand
GTGCCAGGTAAACTCGCCGTTGTGCGTGTTCCACCCCGACGGGGCAAAATCTGTCCCGAGGTAGATCAGCGTATCGCACGGAAGCTTCTTCTCGCGCATGGTGCGCGCGACGCCGAGAAGGTCGCCGGGGCCTGCAAGCGTTCGGTGCGATTGCTGGTAGCCGAACGTCCAGAGGGCTGGCATTTCGGGGAGACCGGTGATCCTGGCGTATTCGCGCATGATCACGGTTGGATCCTTTGACGCGACGACAAAGAGATCGAGGGGCAAGAGGCCGCTCGGCCCCGGGGTGAACGCTCCCGTCGATCCGGTGAAGTCGAACGAGCCGTAGGGCTGATGAATGAACATCGCCCAGCCCTCGGTACCAACGAGCCACTGAATCGGCGCGCGCGTGCCGTGAGTGCCGAGTCGATAGCCACCCTGGCCAATGATCATCCGATCGACCGATCCCTTGCGGTCGAACTGCGGGC
Organism: Gemmatimonadota bacterium; assembly: GCA_025360265.1. GTDB lineage: Bacteria > Gemmatimonadota > Gemmatimonadetes > Gemmatimonadales > GWC2-71-9 > Palsa-1233. Next base: position 2,265 of record JANYCP010000145.1, on the reverse strand, counting down.
CACCCTCGCCGAGGCCGAGGAGCGGGCCATCGCCGAGGTGGAAGGAAAGGCCGTTCGACAAGGCGTCGAGGGTAATCCGTTGCACCAGGGTGCCGTTGGTGCTTTCGACGTGCAGCGTCGGAGGATTCTCGGTGAAGCGGACCACGAGATCGCCGACGCGGACTTTCGCGATCGCGGAGGATGCGCGTGTCCGCTCCACGATTCTTCCTGCGCCAGGATTCTCGAGCGCTCCGGTCAACGCCACCGGCGTCAGTCGATCGTTCTGCAGCGGCCGCACGGTGATGCGGACTGTTGCAGAGCTGACTGATGCGACAACAATCTCGGTGCGCTGTCCGGCGATCAGGATCCCATCGTCGTCGCCACGGAGGACCGCCGATGGAAGCGCGACTGCGGTGCCAGCAACACCGAGTTGCTTGAGAGCTTCGCGGCGCGAGAGTGGTGCCGACATCGCCGTCAGTCCCTGCAGTTCACGCGAACGACTGCCGGGGCAGAGCGGATGTCAAATGGAGTCAGGATATGCAGTGTCGACGAGTAGCTGCCATTCTTCCCCGGAAGGGCAAGGCGCCAGTTGTCCGAGGCAATCGGGTCGGTCACATTGCCGCGTCGGGCCGTGTCAGGCGGAATCGCTGCCCGGCCGATGGTCGCGCGAAGAGTCTTCCCGATGTTGCCATCGCTTCGCTCCCAGCGGTATTCCACCAGCGTTCCCGGTATGGTGGTCGTGATGTGGCCGACAAACTCCACTGGCACCGGACAATTTCCCACGTAGTTCAGCGGATGCGCCGTCGCTGTTGGCAGCACTGCCGCGGTGGCCTGCGCGGCGAGTAGCCCGAACTGCGTCGAGACGGTGATTGCGGCGAGAAGAATGAGTCTGATGCGGATCATGTCCTAAGGATACTCCTGCCGGCCGCGGGACGTAGATTACGCCCTCTCGATCCCCTCAGTGGAGCAGGTGACATGCGGACTGGCCCTCTGGCCGTACTCGTGATGTTCGCCGTATTCGCGCACGCAGTCCCGGCAACCGGGCAGAACCCTGCGGACCTTCGTGGGGCCACACCACCGGCAAACGCGATCTGGGTTGACTCGCTTGACCTCACCAAGACCATTGGAAGGCTGCCGCGCCCTGGTCAGGCGGCGATCGGCGGGCGCGGTGGTCGCGCCGGGCAGCCGGCGCCGCCGCCCAATCCGATCACATTGGACGGAACCATTTACCAGCACGGATTGGGTGTTACATCGAATGGCGAATTGTGGATCGACCTCGGCGGTCGGGCGACTCGATTCGCTGCCGTCGCCGGAATTGATGACGCGCGCAAGACCGGACGAGGCTCGGTCACCTTCGAGGTCTGGGTCGATGGCAAGAAGCGCTTCGACTCCGGTGTGCTCAAATCTGGACAGGCGGCTGTCCCAATCGGCGTGGATCTGACCGGAGCGAGGCAACTTGTGCTCTTTGTCGGCGACGGCAGCGATGGTGGCACCGACGACGTTGCTGATTGGGCTGGCGCGTCAATCGTGATGTCTGATCCCGCAGCGCGACCGGCGACGATGGCTCCGCCGATCGATCCGGCGCCAGTGATCGCGTCGAGCATCTCTGCGGCTCCGCGGATCAACAGCCCACGCATCACTGGCGCCACGCCTGGGCGACCGTTCCTGTTCAGGATTCCAGCATCAGGCGCCGGTCCGCTCAAGTTCGCCGCGCGAAACTTGCCGGCGGGCCTGGTCCTCGATCCGAAGACCGGAATTATCACTGGCGCATTGAAGCAAGCTGGTCGCACCGCAGTTGCCGTGACTGTCACGGGACCCAAGGGCAAGGCGACCGGCACGATCACGATCGTTGGTGGCACACACACACTCGCGCTCACTCCGCCGCTCGGTTGGAACTCCTGGAATGTGTGGGGTGGTGCCGTGACGGACGCCGAAGTGCGAGCAGCGGCAGACGCACTGGTGTCGACGGGACTTGCTGCCCAAGGCTACACCTATGTGAACATCGATGACGCGTGGGAAGGCCAGCGCGCTCCGAATGGCGAAATCACTTCGAACGACAAGTTCCCCGACATGAAGGCCTTGACTGACTATGTCCATGCCAAGGGGCTCAAGATCGGGATTTACTCCGGTCCGGGTCCGCGTACTTGCCAACAGCGTTTCGCAGCCAGCTATCAGCACGAGGCACAGGACGCACGGACCTGGTCGGCGTGGGGCTTCGACTACATCAAGTACGATTGGTGTTCCTACACCGAAGTGGATTCCACTCGCACCGACATTCCGCGGCTG
>JANYCP010000010.1 GCA_025360265.1 Gemmatimonadota bacterium | reverse complement strand
GTGCGATAGCTGCGCCCGACAGGGGACATCGCGGCGACTTCAGCCGGTGGATCGTGCCGACCTCGTGGCGCTTCTCGATCCGGGTGGCGAATTGCCGCTGCTGGATGCCCGTCAGGGCGCAGCGCATCGCCGGTTGCTGGTTCGGTGGGTCCGGGAGCACCTGGGGGATGGGCCGATGCCGGCGTTGGAGGCATGGGGCGGAGCGGCCTCGTCCTGAGCGAAGCGAGGGACCTCCGGTACTCGTGGGTCGGGAATCCTGGAGGTCCCTCGCCTGTGGCTCAGGACGAGGGGCGCCTTTTCGCCACGCCCCACGCCCCACGCCGCATGCTCCACACCCCACTACCTTCCCATTGCAGGTTCCGCGACACCCGGAGGTTGGTTCGATCCACAAATCGTCAGCAGCCTGAAGGAGCGTCCATGCACCGGTTCGTCCGGTGGGGACTCGGCCTGCTGCTCGGAGGGGTTGTAGCGCTTCCTGCTGCCGCCCAGCGATCGCCAACCAGACCGGCCATCGCACTCGAAGAGCCCCGGGCCAACCCCGCCTACCCGGTGGCGCTGGTACCATTTGCCGTTGCACCGGAAATCTGCCGGCAGGGGCACGTTCCCCATGTGTCGTTGCGGGTTTCCAATTCGCTGTCCCAGACGGTGGCCGTCCTTCACCTTCGCGACCGCCCAACCGTGGTACTGGACAGCATTCCGCTGAGATGTGGCGAGTATGTGGCGGTCTGGGACGGAACAGTCAGCAACGGCACGAGGGCAGCGTCACCAGGACTGTACTTCTTCTACCTCAAGGTGGATGACTTCGGTCCGACAAAAAAACTGCTATTCACCGCACCCTGAGGGATGCTCCGGCATCCCTCACTGCGTTAATGGCAGTCGCGCTGTGGCCCCGGCCTTGCCATCTTCTACACTGGAGGCTCAACCATGCTGCGTCCAGATCGCCTGACATTGAAGGCCCGCGAAGCGGTGCAGGGAGCGCTCGAGCAGGCTCGCGCCCGCGGCAATCCCGTGGTCAATGACGCACACCTGCTGTCCGCGCTGCTGGCACAGGAAGAGGGAATAGTGCAGCCGCTCCTCGCCAAGGCCGGCGTGTCGGTACCGCGGCTCGGCAACCGCGTTGAATCAGAAATCGCCTCGTTCCCAACGCAGCGCGGCGCCAACGATGTCACTCCCACGATCGATCGAACATTGTCCAAGGTGTTCGAGAGCGGTGAGTCGATTGCCAAGGAGCTTGGTGACGCGTACGTCTCGACCGAGCATCTCCTGCTCGCTCTCGCCACCGAAAAGGGGACGTCGGCGAGGGCGATGCTCGAGGGCGAGGGACTCTCCGCCAAGGAGCTGCGTACCGCACTCGATGCAATCCGTGGCTCGCACCGCGTCGTCGACGACACTCCCGAACAGCAGTATCAGTCGCTGGAACGCTTCACCCGCAACCTGACCGATTCCGCGCGCGCCGGGAAACTTGATCCGGTCATTGGGCGCGACGAGGAAGTGCGTCGTGTCATGCAGGTGTTGTCGCGTCGCACCAAGAACAATCCAGTGCTTATTGGCGAGCCTGGCGTCGGCAAGACCGCAATCGTCGAGGGCCTCGCACAGCGCATCGTCAACGGCGACGTGCCCGACTCGCTCAAGGGCAAGGAGATTGTGTCGCTCGATATCGGGCAACTGCTTGCCGGTGCCAAGTATCGCGGCGAGTTCGAAGAGCGTCTCAAGTCTGTGGTGAAGGAGCTGATCGACGCCGGCGGGCGCTACATCGTCTTCATCGATGAGTTGCACACCATCGTTGGCGCTGGCAAAGCGGACGGGGCGGTGGACGCGTCCAATCTCCTCAAGCCCGCACTGGCGAGAGGCGATTTGCATGTCGTTGGTGCCACCACGCTCGACGAATATCGCCAGAACATCGAGAAAGACGCGGCGCTCGAGCGTCGATTCCAGCCGGTGTATGTCGGCGAGCCGAGCGTGGAGGACACTATTGCCATTCTGCGTGGGCTCAAGGAGAAGTACGAAGTCCACCACGGCGTGCGTATCACCGACAACGCGCTCGTCGCTGCCGCGACGTTATCCAATCGCTACATCGGCGACCGCTTCCTCCCGGACAAGGCGATCGACCTGGTTGACGAAGCGGCATCGCGCATTCGCATGGAACTCGATTCGCTTCCCCAGGAAATCGACGAAGTCGAGCGGCGCATCCTGCAGCTCGAGATAGAGCGCCAGTCGCTGTTGCGTGACAAGGACAAGGCATCGGTCGAGCGTCGTACTGCGCTGGAGCAGGAGATTGCCGAAGCGCGCGAGAAGAGTGCCGGAATGAAGGCGCGGTGGCAGGCCGAGAAGCAGGCGATCGAGGGGGTGCAGAAGGGAAAGGCCGAGATCGAATCGCTACGCGCGGAGGTGGACCAGGCGACACGGGCCGGCGACCTGCAGAAGGCCGCCGAGCTGCGTTACGGCAAGATCCCCGAGCTGGAACGCGCGATCGCTGCAGACGAGCAGAAGTTGATGGAAGTGCAGAAGACCTCGAAGTATCTCCGCGAGGAAGTTGGCCCCGAGGACATCGCTTCTGTCGTGGCGAAGTGGACCGGGATTCCGGTGACGAAAATGCTCGAGTCCGACAAGGAGCGGCTGACGCGACTCGAGGCGGAGTTGAGTCGTCGCGTCGTTGGTCAGGGCGAAGCGCTTGCGGCGGTATCCAATGCCGTGCGCCGCGCGCGCGCCGGATTGCAGGATGCGGGCAAGCCGACCGGATCCTTCATCTTCCTCGGGCCCACGGGCGTGGGAAAAACCGAGACGGCACGCGCGCTGGCGGAATTCCTGTTCGATGACGAGCGCGCGATGCTCCGACTCGACATGTCGGAGTATATGGAGAAACACGCGGTCGCCAGGATGATCGGCGCGCCGCCCGGCTATATCGGCTACGAAGAAGGCGGTCAGCTGACTGAGGCAGTGCGCCGTCGTCCTTACTGCGTCATCCTGTTCGATGAAATTGAAAAAGCGCATCCCGACGTATTCAATATCTTGCTGCAAGTGCTCGACGACGGCCGCCTCACCGACTCGCAAGGTCGCGTCGTTGATTTTCGCAACACCGTAATCATCATGACCAGCAACATCGGATGGCGCCTCCTCCTTGAGCGCAAGGACGCAAGCGACGCGGGCTGGACCGCGGTCGAAGCGCAGGTGCTCACCGAATTGCGGGCGCACTTCCGCCCCGAGTTCCTCAATCGGGTGGACGACATCGTGGTCTTCCGTCCGTTATCGCGCGAAGATCTGGACCACATCGTGGCGCTTCAGTTGGCGCGGCTGCGGGCACTGGTGTCGGCAAAGGGGCTGGTACTCGATGTTGATCCCGCCGCCATGGCCTGGTTATCCGAGACCGGTTACGACCCACTCTACGGCGCTCGCCCGCTCAAACGGGTGATTCAGCGAGCGTTGCAGAATCCAATCGCGATGCAGGTGCTGGAGGGGAAGTACACCGAGGGTGAAACGATTCGCGTGGTGGTCGAGGGCGACCATCTGGCGTTCAAGAGCTAAGGGCGACCACTGAGCGCCCCAGTATCAGCGGCGGATCTCGCGGGCATGCGCCTCGCGCTTGAGCAGGCGGCCCTGGCGCGCGATGCCGGCGAGATTCCGGTTGGCGCCGTCGTCATGCGCCGCGACGACATGGTTGCCGCAGCGCACAATGAAACCGTGGCGCTGAACCATCCAACGGCGCACGCCGAGTTTCTGGCAATTCATCGGGCGATGGCGGTCAGTGGCGACGAGCGTCTGCCCGACGCGACGTTGTACGTCACGCTCGAACCATGTGCGCTCTGCGCTGGCGCGATCGTGTTGACGAAAGTGGGCCGGGTGGTCTTCGGTGCGTGGGACGAAAAGGCGGGGATGGCGGGATCCATTCACGACCTGCTTCGTCACCCGGCGCTGAATCACCGCGCCGAAGTGATCGGTGGCGTTCTTGAGCAGGAATGTTCAGCATTATTGCGCGACTTCTTTGTCACTCGGAGATAGCATGGATCGCAAGGGTTCGGCACGGTGGGAAGGTGACCTCAAGCAGGGAAGCGGGACGTTCGTTCTGGGGAGCGGCGCGTTGTCCGGTGCGTACTCCTTCGCGACCCGGTTCGGCGACACGCCCGGGACCAATCCCGAGGAATTGATCGGCGCAGCGCACGCGGCCTGTTTCTCGATGGCGTTTTCCGCCGGACTGTCAAAGGTCGGCTTCGTGCCCACCAGTGTCGAGACGACCGCAACGGTGCACCTTGGACTCGTGAACGGGCTCTTCGAGATTGTCGGGATCGATCTCTCCTGTCACGCGATCGCCGGTAACATTTCGGCGGAACTCCTCAAGTCGACCGCGGAAGATGCCAAGAAGAATTGCCCGGTGTCCAGGGTGCTCGCCGCCATACCGATCTCATTGACGCTCGTCTGACATGAACCGCACTGCGGGCGCGCTCTTCTCGAAGGGCACGGCTACTATTCTGAAGCGTCGCGATCTGCGCGGTGCTTCCCGGAGGTATTGATGGGCTCTCGATCTTTCGCGAGTGTTGTCGGATTGGCCGTCGTCGCAGCACTCTTCGCGTGCGGCAGCGGGACCGACACCACGACGATCCCGCCACCTCCAGGGCCGATTACCTTCGCCAGTAATCCCTGCACACCAACCGGGACGCTGACGCTGACGGTGGCTACGTCGACGCGAGTGGACTGCACCAACGGTGGAACAACGCTGACGCTGGCGGGCAACGGCGCGAGCTATTTGATCATTCCGCAGTTCCCGACCAACCTCGTGGTGAATCAGGCGGTGTCCTACACGCTCACGACCGGCAACCTTGCCGCTGCGTCGTTGACCGCCAGCCGCGTGGCGGCGATGCGGTCGGTGCAACCCGCCGGCGTCGGTGCCGACTTTCCAATCACCGGGACCTTGTGGCCCGGCCAGGGCCAGCGGGAATTCGAGCGCGGGCTCTTTGCCCGTGCGGCCATGCACACCTATCAGCCCGGCCCGAACCGCGGCGCCTCGTTGTTGCTCCCGCCGACGCTCGGCAGCACGCGCACCTTCAAGGTGCTCTCGAATTTCAACACCAATACATGGACGCAGATTACGGCGCAGCTCGCGTATCTCGGCAACAACATCTACCTCTACATCGATGTCAACGCCCCGGCCAATGGCTTCAATGCCACCCAGCTCGCCAACTTCGGGCTGCTGTTCGACCAGACGCTGTACGGCATCGCGACCAACGCGTTCGGACAGCCATCGGACATCGACGCCAATGGCCACGTCATCATGCTGATGTCGCCGCTGGTGAATGCGGACACCCCGGCCTCGGCATGCGCCAGCACCGGATTCGTCGCGGGCTTTTTTGATGCCGAGGATTTTGACGGATCGTCGAATCCCCACTCGAACCAGGCCGAAGTGTTCTACTCGGTTGTGCCGGATCCGAGTGGGACGGTCAGTTGCGCGCACACGGTGGCGGATATCGGGTTGACCATCCCCGGTACATTCCTGCATGAGCTTGAACACCTGATCAGCTATTCACAGCACGTCGTCGTGAATCACCTCGGCGCACCGTCCAGCGGGCTCGACGAAGGGCTGGCGATCGTCGCCGAGGAACTCGGTTCGCTCTACTACGAGCAGAAGTGCCCGCCTCCAGCGTGCCGCACCAATGCAGCGCAGCTCTTTCCCGATTCCTCGCAGGGCTTCATCCAGAGCTTCTTCAACGATTCGTATCTTTATGCTGCGTTGCCAGATACCGTGAGTCTTACGCTTCATAACGATTCGGAGAATGGTTTCTCCTGGCGCGGCGGCGATTGGCTCCTGATGCGGTATCTCGGTGACCAGTACGGCTCGACATTTTTCCGTTCGATGATGACTGGTCCTGCCGACGGATTGACGTCGATTGCATCGATCACTGGCGTGCCGGTCACTACCACCTTCGCCAATCTCGGGATCGCGCTCTTCACCGACTCGCTCCCGGGCTTGCCCCGTGCGACCGCTCCCGCCGCGAATCGGTTTCTGTCGCGTAACGTGCGGCAGCTCTGGGCACGACTCTTCGCGACCGCTGGACCGTCGACCAGTGTGCCGCGTGCCATGCCACTCCAGGTTTTTGCGATTGGCGCGGATACCACCGTCTGGTCGATGAGTCCTGGCGCGAGTTCCTACTGGCGGCTGGACACGCCGGCGTCCAGCGCCACAGTATCGATCCGGTTTGCCAAGCCGGGTGGCGGCGCGTTCTCGACGCTCCTGCGTCCCCAACTGGCCGTCTTCCGGCTTCCCGCTGGCCAGTAATTGGCACAGGCGTTCCGCTTCGTAACGTGAAGCAGGCCGGCGCCTAGCGTCCCCCGCGCCGCCTCCTTACCCTTCGACCCTATGGCCATTGGTTCGAGGGGCAGGCTGGCAACGACGATTCGGCGCGCGCTCGCGAGCGTGGCGACGTTTGCGCAGTTGCTGCTGCTCTTTACGCCGCTGGTTGAACTTCGTGACACCGAGTCCGGCCCGCAGTCGATCAGCGTCGCCTCGATCGCCCCAGATTCACCGTCGATCGGTGCGAATCACGGTCAGGCTCCGCCGCACAACGCCACCACGTGTCCGGCCTGTATCGCTCAGTCGCTGCATGCGCAGCTCGTGGCGGGCGTTCGTCTGCCGACCACGATCGTCGCAGAGTTGGCACCGACCGACATTCGCAACTTCGCTCTTCCGTATCACGATCCGCCCTCTACCCACCGGTCGCGCGCCCCTCCTGTCGTAAGCTGACGCATTGTTGGTTGTCGAGTCACGCCCATCGGGGCGTGCTCGCGTCTCTTACTGTGGGACTGCATGCGATATCTACTTTGCGCGTTGGCGCTGGCGAGCTTCGCCGGTGCCGCCGTTGCCCAAGGCACCACCTCGCCAGGTCTGGCGTTTGCCCTCGAGTGTACCGCGCGCGCGGGTGACACGGTGTGCGTCACTCGCACTGCGGCAATCGCCCGCGCGCTCATCGCCAATCCTCAGCTTCGCATTGCCGGAGCGCAGGCGGACCAGGCCAGGGCCGGGAAGGTACAGGCCGTGGCACTTCCCGATCCTACGCTCGGCGCCGAACTGGACAACTCCAAGGCTCCGTTCGGGATTGGCGGCTACACGGGAAAGGTGGTCGGCGCGTCGATCACGGTACCGTTCTTCGACAAGTTCCGGTTGAACGGCCGGATCGGCAACGCCGGTATCGCGACCAGTCAGTTCGACTCCGTCACCGTGCGGCACGCGATCGCATCGCAAACGTCGCAGAGCTACGACGCACTCCTTGCCGCCCTCAGGCATCGTGCCGATCTGCACGAGGCCGACTCGCTGGCGCGCGATTTCGCGGCGAAGACACAACTTCGCTTCGACGCGGGAACGGTGGCTCGACTCGACGTCATCAACGCCACGGTTGCCGTTGCCCAGGTCGGCAATGACCTGATCGCCAACGAGCGCGACATCATCAACGCGCGTGCATCGCTCAATCGCCTGCTTGGCCGGCCGCTGGGTGCGCCGATCGCCGCCGCCGATTCGCTGACCG
>JANYCP010000382.1 GCA_025360265.1 Gemmatimonadota bacterium | reverse complement strand
GAACGGTTATCACGGCTCGAAGCCCGGGCGGCAGCGGAAAGTATGTGTACACCGACGGCGAAAAAAACAGGTCGGCCTTCGTGCGGGAGACCGCTCGGGTAAGCCGCAACATGTCGAACGGCGATCGATAGCCATCGGCGGCGGCGGCATCGATCGGTGCCACACGCTGGCCGACCTCGATGTGCTCGACGTTTGGGGCATCGAGTCTGAACGACTCGAAGGCCGCCCGGTCGCCGATACAGACGAAAGTATGCTGCGGGGCAAGCTGCACCAGTTCGTGCATCAACTCACGAGCGAAACGACCGTACCCGCGTCGATTCGCCCAGCAGGTCGCATCGACGGCGATGCGGAGACTCAGGCGGCGGCCTCTGATTGTGGCTGGTCCGGTGTTTCGAGTCGCTGCTCTTCGTGATACTCGAAGTCGGTGTTCACTTCCCAGATATCATGCGACGCGCCCTGCATATTCCAGACGGCCATCATCGCCGTCAGCATGGAATGATCCTGGTTGTTGTACTTGTGCATGCCGTTGCGTCCGACGGTGTGCAGGTTGACGATCGGATCAATACCGCTCCGCACCGCATCGAGGTGACCGCGGTACGCGGCATCGTAGATCGGATAAGCCTTCGGCATCCGGATCACCGTCCCGTCGCGAAGCAGCGAGGCCAGCGCAAGCCCCAGTTGCTCGAGTTCCCTGGCAGCCATCGCGATCAGATCCGCATCGCTCGATTCCCAGAGTCCGTCACCGGCGAAACAGAAATACTCCATCCCGAGACAGGTGCGACCTGGCTCGGGGACCATGGCCGCACTCCAGTTGTTGAAATTCTGGATCCGGCCAACGGTGACCCCGGGTGTGTGGATATAGATCCAGTTGTCGGGGAAGAGCTTTTCCTTGTCGAGAATGAGGGCCACAACGAGGAAGTCGCGGTACCGCAGCCCTTCGGCACCGGTACGCACAGGCTCGGCTGGCGGCGGCTGGATGGCCCGCACAAGGGACCGCAGATCAGTCGTGCTGACGACATGATCGGCCGCGATACGACGGACTCCGGCGGGCGTGTTGGCGACGACGCCCGTGACGCGATTGCCATCGACGGTAACCTCCGTCACGAAGTGCTGCATCAGCACTTCGCTCCCCATCTCGCGAAGACGGTCGCGGCACATCTCCCACATCTGGCCGGGGCCAAGCCGTGGGTAACGGAACTCGTTGATCAGGCTCTTGATCGCCGTGCTGCGGCGCTGCATCGGCGCTGCATTGAGGATGGCGCGCGCGAGTGACAGCCCCTGGATCCGCTGGGCCGCCCATTCGGCCCGGATCTCGGTGCACGGAATGCCCCAGACTTTCTCCGTGTAGGTCTTGAAGAAGATCTCGTACAGTCGACGGCCAAAGCGGTTGCTCACCCACTGCTCAAAGTTCTCTTCGACGGGCGAGGGGTAGAGGCGCGCGTCCAGATAACTCCACATGATCCGGGCAGCGTTGATGAGTCCGAGGCCACTCAGCGCGTTGAACGCCTTGAGCGGATAGTCAAAATACTTGCCACCGTAGTGGATCCGCGACATCCGCGGGACACTGATGAAGTCGTCACCGAGGATCTCGTTCCAGAGGTCTTCGACCGGCTTGATCTTGGTAAAGAAGCGGTGGCCACCGATGTCGAACCGGAATCCCTTGTACTGGGCGGTTCGCGAAATCCCGCCAACGATGTCATCGCCCTCGAGCACGGTGACACGGTGCCCCGCCTTGGCGAGCAAGTACGCCGCGGTGAGCCCGGCCGGGCCCGCACCAACGACGACGACACGGTCTCCCGGGCGGAGCGGGGCAACCGCACGCGGCTGCGCTGAGGGCATGCTCAGCCCCTCAAGCCGAAGCTACGGCAGGTAAGGTTGCAACGTGGAACATTCGTCCGTTCTGTTTGCATGCGCCTCGAGACACCGTGGGCAATATAAAGGTCAAGGAAAGCATACCGTGATGATCCAGGCTTCGTCGGTGGCCGCCGACCGCTGAGTCCAGGACCGCCGTGAACGTCCCTGTATGTCAACTTCCGTTCCTCTTTTCCGCCGGGGTCGACAACACCCATTGACGCCATGACATCATGATCCCACGGCGTTCCTTGCGATTTTCGTGCAAGAAGCGTCGCCGAATCTGGCGTCCGGGAAAAACCGATGTGGCAGCGGGCTATCACGCCGAAAGATGCCAGTCACCAAGTGTTGCGTGTATGCAACATTAGATGTTGCGTGCGTCTGACGATACGAGGTCTCGTCGATGGGGCGACGCGAACGCCCGGTGACGCCGTGTCCCCCAGGTCTTTACCCTGCCGCGAGCTCGAGGACGCGGTCCCGGGCCCGCGCCACATCGACAATCTCGTCCCCGTGGAATGGTACCGGCGCCTTGCCTTCGACCGCAGCGTACGTCGCGGTGAAGAGCGCCCGAAGCCCCGGATACGCCGACTCACCGGTCAAAGTTCGCCGGACAAGATTGCCGATCGAGGCGCTGGCACCTCGAACGCCGACGAGGACTGGCCGCGCAATCTTGTACTGCCGCGACGCCGTGCCGCGTTCAAATATCGCAAACCCGTGAAACAGGTCCGCGGTGGCGCTGCCGTGATCAGCCAGCACCCTGAGCGAGGCGAACGTGGGGCGCGCGTTCATGGAAATCATGGCGGCGACAACGGTCCCGGTACCGGTGACCGCGTCGAGGCGCCATTCGCCCGGAGCCGGCTGGAGCAAACGCCACGGCAGGGCGGACACGGTGACGCCGAGGAGGTTGCGCGCCAGCGCAAACGCGTGCGGCACGATCTCCGCCGCAACGCTGTTCTGTTCCGCAGCCTCGTTGCGCCCGGCACCGGCAGAACAGGTGGCAAACTCCAGGTGCCGGATCGGGCCGAAACTCGCGGAACAATCCTGAATGGCGCGAATGCCTCGTTGAAAGACGAACTGGTGAACCGGAACAAGCAGTCGGCCAGCGGTGCGTGCGGCGTCGGTAATCGAGGCGGCCTCGGCCGCGGAGGGCGCCGCCGGCTTCTCGACAACGACATGGCAGCCGGCTGCAAGCGCCTGAAGGACAATGGGAACGTGCGTCGCGAGCGGCGTGCATACGTGCACGACCTCAACCGGCTGGCGTAGCGCCGCGTCGAGCGTAGTGTGGGCACCACGCCCACGAGCCAACCGCGTCGCGCGGACAAGATCCGGATCGACCACGCCGACGACGGTGGCGCCGGCGCGACGCGCAGCATGCGCATGCCAGCGTCCCATCAACCCTGCGCCTACGATCACGACGCGAATGGAGACTCCGGGTATCAGCGGGTTATCGTTTGTTTGACCAAGTGGCCGGGATAACAGTAAGCGGAACCCTTGCCGGAGGCGACAGACCAGCGAATGACGCTCAGCCGCATGGCACGGAAATGGCCCGAGACCTGACCATGCGCTCGCCTCTCCTCATGATCGGGATCCTTCAGGCCTTCACGATCCTGGTCGGCATGCTCCGGGCAAAGGGGCTCTCGGTCCTGCTTGGTCCGGCCCACTTCGGGGTCGTCAGCACCATCGACCAGGTCGTCATGACGCTGGTGCAGCTCGGCGCACTGAGCCTCACCTTCACCGCGATGAAGTTCATTTCGCGCAGTCATAGCGAAGGCCAACACCGCGTGGAGCGGACAACCGCCAGCTTTGTCCGCGCGGTCGGCGTGCTCGCCCTGCTCACGACGATCGCCGCGTTCGCGGCCCTGGCGTGGAACCCGGCGGTGTTTGGCGCTGACCTCGCGCGCTACAATCTTGTCATCCAGATCGGACTGCTGGGCATTCCCGCAGTCATGCTGAATGTGCTGTTCGTCAGCACCCTTGCCGCAACCCAACGCCCCGCAGCGGCCTCGACATTGAACCTGATCGTTGCGTTTGGCCTTGCGTTGACGGCAATCGTCGGCGCCGCGGCGTACGGATTGATCGGCCTGTATGCGGCGACATCGGCGTTCGGATTCTTGGCGCTCATCGGGTCGGTCGCCTATCTGCGACGGACAGTCCCATTCCGGCTCCGCGGTGATCGCGTCAGCGTGGTCCGCGAATTGAGGGAGAGTCCGGAGATCTTTTCCTACTCCGCCTACATCTATGTCGCGAAGTCTGCGTATGCGTTGAGCCTTCTTGCGATTCGGTATCTGGTATTGTCTCGACTGGGCGAGGCGCCCGCCGGCTTCTTCCAGGTGTCGCTCAGCATCGCCCTCACCGTCGGCGCCGTCCTCACGACGATGAACAGCCTCTACCTCACCCCGTTGGTCAATCGCCGAACGCCGGTGATCGAAAAGGTCGGAATCGCCAATGAGTTCGCGAAGATGATCCTGAGCCTCCTCCTGATCAGTGCACTACCGGTGGTACTGTTCCCGCGGGCTCTGCTGTCGGTGCTCTACGCGCCGACCTTTGGCGCCGCGACCACGACGGTGTTCCTCTTCGTCCTCTGGCAATGTGCCTACCAGGTGACCGGCGTGTACCAGCAGCTCCTGATCGGCCTTGATGATGTCCTGTTCATGGCGGTGGGTGCGGTGGTCGGCTACGGATCGGCAGCCGCGCTGAGCGCGGTGCTCGTCACTCGAGCCGGCCTGGGTGGCGTTGCGATCGCCCTGGCCGCCGGGATGTTGGTATTCGCAGTTCTGGCGGCAGTCCGACTTCGGTGGCGGCACCGCGTCGGCATCGCTGGCGCGGTACTGTACCGAAGCCTGGTCATCGTCGCCGTCGTCGGCGTTGCCGGGCGTCTGTTCGGAACAGGTGACGGCGAATT
>JANYCP010000377.1 GCA_025360265.1 Gemmatimonadota bacterium | reverse complement strand
ACGGCCGCCTCGACGCGACGATCGAGGTTGCGCGGCATCCAGTCGGCCGACGAAATCCAGACTTGTTCCGCCTCGCCGCTGGAGAAGAGAAACGCTCGCGAGTGCTCAAGGAATCGGCCGAGTACCGAGATCACCCGGATGTTGTTGCTGACGCCGGCGAGACCGGGACGGAGGCAACAGATGCCTCGAATGATCAGGTCGATCTGCACGCCGGAGATCGATGCGCGATAGAGCGCTTCGATGATGTCGGTGTCCACCAGCGCATTCATCTTGGCGAGGATACGTCCTTCACCACCGCCTCGGGCAATGTGCGTTTCGCGCTCGATGAGTTCGAGGAAGCGACGCTTCATCCATTCCGGGGCGACCAGAAGCTTGCGGTAGCCGGGCGGGCGACCAAAGCCGGTGAGCACGTTGAACAGGTCGCTGAGGTCGGCGCCGAGTTGGGGATCGGCGCTCAGCAGGCCGAAGTCGGTGTAATAGCGCGAGGTACGCGGATTGTAGTTGCCAGTGCCGATATGGACGTATCGGCGGATCGTGGTGCCTTCACGTCGCACAATCAGCAAGACTTTCGCGTGCGTCTTCAGTCCGGCCACGCCATAACTGACGTGTACGCCAACGTCCTCAAAGCGCCGTGCCCAGGAGATGTTGTTCTCCTCGTCGAAGCGCGCCTGCAGTTCGATCAGCACGGCGACCTGCTTGCCTCGCTCGGCGGCCGCTGCGAGCAGCCGCGCGATCTCTCCGCCGGTGCGGTACAACGTGATCTTGATCGCGAGCACATCCGGATCGTCGGTCGCCTGCGAGATCAGGCGCTCCACGGAGCTCTGGAACGAATCGTACGGGTGATGCAGCAGCACGCTCCCTTCGCGAATCACCTCGAAGATGTCGCGGCTCTCGGCAAGACGGCGCGGCGTGACGGGCGCAAACGGCGGATCACGCAGCGCGGGAATGTCCAGATTGGCAATTGGCATCAGGTCCACCGCACCGAGCGGTCCGGATACCTCAAACATGTCGTGCGTCGTGAGCCGCAGGCCTTCGCCAGCATCGGCGGCGTTGAATTCCTCGACCAACCGCTTGCGCAGAATGTCTGGCATCGAGGCATGCACTTCGAGGCGCACTACCTCGCCAAACTTTCGATTGGAAACTTCTTCCTGAATCAGTTCGAGGAGGTCTTCCGCTTCGTCACCCGCGCCACCGCCGAGCTCCAGATTCAGGTCGGTATTGCGGGTGATGCGGAACAGGTGCCAACCCACGATCTCTACGCCCGGGAAGAGTGAGGCGAGGTGCGCGCCGATCAGGTCTTCAAGGGCGAGAAAGTGATTCGGTGCGATCAGCGGGACCCAGCGAGGCAGGATCTTCGGCACCTTCACCCGGGCGAAGTGCGGCTTGCCGGTGTGATCAGTGAGCGACACCGCCAGTGAGAGCGACAGGTTTGAAATGTGAGGGAACGGATGCGCCGGGTCGACCGCTAGCGGCGTGATCACCGGGAAGACCTGCGACTGGAAATAGGTGTCGAGGTGTTCGCGCTCGCTGACCGGCAGTTCGGCGTAGCTTCGGTGAATTACGATCCCCTGTTCCGCGAGTGCCGGGAGAACATCACTCACCATGCAGCGGGAGTGTTGTTCCACCATCGTACGCACGGTGTCGCGAATCGCCTCAAGTTGCTGCGCGGGTGTGAGGTGTTCCAGCGCCGTCTCAAGTACCCGTGCCGCAACCTGTTCGCGGACGCCGGCGACGCGGACCTGGAAAAACTCATCGAGATTGCTGGAGAAAATCGAGAGGAACTTCACGCGCTCCAGCAGCGGAGTGCGTCGATCAAGTGCCTCGTGCAGCACGCGCCGGTTGAACTCCAGCCAGGCAAGTTCCCGGTTCAGGTAGAGATGCGGATCGCGGAGCTCGACCAGCGGCAGGCTTGGGACAGCGGGGACGGCCACACTCATAGGCAATAACCTGCAAGTCGCAGGCGGGCTGGGGAAGGCTCAGAGTGGCCTTGTTACATGACCGATACGGGCGAGGGCCATCTAAACTGTGGTTTCACCAAGCATTACGGTCGGAAACCAGCAGGTGACCGTTGTTCCACTCTGCAACTCGCTTTCCGCGACGACGCGCCCACCATGCGCCTCCACCAGGTGACGTACGATGGCGAGACCAAGCCCGGTGCCTCCCTCATCACGCGAGCGGGCTGGATCAACCCGGTAGAATCGCTCGAAGATCCGCGGCAGGTGTTCGGTCGCGATCCCCGAGCCGTGATCTGCAACGCTCAGTGAAACACCGCTGCCGGTTACGGCACTAGCAAGCGTGATCGTGCCACCAACTGGTGAGTACCGCAGCGCATTGTCGATGAGGTTGGACAGGATCTGGCGCAGTGCATCGGGATCCACGGTGATTGTCTTTGCCGAATCGGCGATCTGCAGCGCAAGACCAACCTTGCGCACAGCTGAGCGCGCCTGAAATGTGTCCCACAAATCATTGACCGCGCCGCGAAGATCGACGGGCTGCGCGCGCGCGATCCAACGTCCCGATTCGATTCGCGACAGATCGAGCAAATCATCAACGAGCTGCTGCATGCGTCGGGCATTCGTGACAATCGTGCCGAGGAACCGCTGACGCGTCGCGCTGTCGATCCCTTCGTCCATCAGCGTGTCGGCGTATCCGGCGATCGACGTCAGCGGTGTCTTGAGTTCGTGCGACACATTCGCGACGAAATCTCGACGCACCGCTTCGAGCCGTCGCACTTCAGTCAGATCGTGTAGTACGAGGACCGCTCCCTGTCCGCTGAGTGGCCGAGCGTTGAGGGAGAGCACCTGGCCATCGAGATCCACCTCGCGATCGTGCACGTCGGCACCAGCGAGCACCTCGGCGACGGCGTCGCGGGCGCTCTTGGTGCGGAAGAGCGTTTGCAGGTTCGGCAGCGTCGCACTGCTGGCATAGCCGAGCAATCGCCGCGCTGCAGGATTGGCGGTGACGATGGTCCCGCGCGCATCCGAGGCGATGACCCCTTCCACCATTGCATCAACAACGGCGTTGGCGCCGGCCTTTTCCTGCACCAGTTCCGCCGCACGGTCGGCGAGTTCGCGATGCATGCGGCGCAACGCCTCGACCAGCGTATCGATTTCAGGAATTCCTGAGCGCGGAAAGCGCGGCGTGGCACCCGCTGCGATATCGCGCGCGGCGTCCGATAGCGCCACCAGCGGGCCGGCGACCGAGCGGCCGGCGAGCCACGCGAGGAGCAGCGCGATGACGAGAGTCAGTGCGATGACGCCGGGCACTGCCTCGCGAATTCCCCAGAGGAGGAGTGCCAGCACGAGCACGACCACGGTGAATGTGCCGAGTACCAATCGCGAGACGAACTTCATTTCTTCTTGGCCGTTGGCTCGGCAGCGGCGAATCGATACCCGAACCCGCGGACAGTTTCGATCAGCTTTCCCACTTCGCCGAGCTTGTTGCGCAGGCGAACGACGTGCATGTCGATCGTTCGCGTCTGGATATCGGGTTGGGCTTCGAGCACTGTCTCCAGCAATTGCGATCGCGCTTGCACGCGGCCGCGCCGTTCGACCAACGTGACAAGCAGCTTGTATTCGCTGGCGGTGAGAATCACTTCCTTGCCGTCCACCGTGACACGCGTCGCGGAACGGTCGATCGTCATTGGGCCCACCACGAGCATCGAACCGCCGGCCACCGCTGGCGCCGTGAGCCGCCGCAACACCGCCTGAACGCGCAGGACGAGTTCCGCTGGTGAGAACGGCTTGGTGAGATAGTCGTCGGCGCCGAGGGTGAGGCCCTTGATGCGATCCGGTTCCTCGCGGCGTGCGGTGAGCATGATGACGCCGGTGTCGCGGCTCTCCGGGCGGCGGCGCAATTCGGCCAGCACCTCGTATCCCGAGAGGCCCGGCAGCATCAGGTCGAGGATGATGACGTCGGGCCGTTCCTCGCGTGCCGACCGCAATGCGTCGGTACCGTTGGCGGCGGTGGACACCCGATACCCAGCCCGGGCCAGGTGATAGGCGACCAGGGCGGTGATATCGGGTTCATCGTCGACGACCAGGATCCGGTGACTCAACGGCGCTCCGGGGACATATTCGGCCCAACGAATACCCCATCGCCCAGCGATGACAAGCGGTGCGGCGTTGCTCGAAGGATACTCGTGACAGGATATTTACCTTGGTGACTCCAGCAACCATCCCCGTCTTCCTGAACGGCCGCCCCGTGACGGTGCCGCTCGGTGCAACGCTCGCCGCCCTGGTGGCTCAGGTCGACCCCGAACTGGCCACGGCGCTCGCCGCCGGCCAGGCTCGCGCGACGGACGCGCGCGACCTCCCCGTCGCTGCCGATCTGGTCCTTTCGGCCGGCGCGATTTTCCGTGTCAGCAAGTCGTCGCGTGCTGCCGCCGGTCCCGCTGATGCGTGACCTGATCCGGCGGATGCCGAAGGCCGAGCTGCACGTGCATCTCGATGGTTCGCTGCGGCCAGCGACAATGATCGATCTGGCCGGCGAGATCGGGATGGCACTGCCGACCCAGGATCCTGAGCAACTCGGCGGGTGGATGTTGGTGCGCGATGCGCGCAACCTGGAGGACTATCTCGCCCGCTTCGAATACACGATCGCGTTGCTGCAAACGCCGGATGCGATCGAACGTGTTGCCTATGAAATGGTGGCCGATGCAGCGGCCGACGGTCTGCGCTATCTGGAAGTGCGCTACTGCCCGGAGCTGAGCACCCGCAACGGGCTATCCATGGATGAGGCTGTGGCGGCTGAGTGGCGTGGCCTGCAGCGCGGCGAACGGGAATTTGGCGTGGTATCGCGGATCATCAACTGCACGTTGCGGCACTTCGATCCGCAGCGCTCCGTCGCTATTGCGGAACATTCAGTCCGCATGCGCGACCACGGTGTGGTGGCGTTCGACATCGCCGGCCCGGAAGCGGGTCACCCGCCGGAAATGCATCGCGAAGCATTCGACATCGCGGCACGCGGCGGTCTTGGGATTACGGTGCACGCCGGTGAAGCGGCGGGCTGGGAATCGATCTTCGAGGCAATTCATTCATGTCGTGCCACCCGCATCGGTCACGGCACGCGGTTGTTCGAAAACCCCGAGCTGCTGCGATACGTGCGCGACCGCCGGATCTGCCTCGAAATCAACATCACCAGCAACCTGCAGACCCGGGTCGTGGCCACCGCCGCCGACCATCCGGTTCGACGTTATTATCACGAAGGCTTGGCGGTGACCCTGTGCACCGATTCCTGGCTGATGAGTGGCGTGACGCTAACCGACGAGTACGAGACCGCGCATCACGCGCTTGGTTTTTCGCGTCACGATATGGAAACGATGGCGCTCTGCGCCTTCGAGCATGCCTTTCTGCCCTGGCCCGAACGGAACGCCCTGCTGGCGCGCGCCCGGGCCGATCTCGCGAGTCTCCCGTAGTCCGTCGTCACATCGCCACGGAGTCGCTTCGATGAAGCTCACCCCGATCCGCCAGTTCGTTATTGCCTTCCTCGGCACCACGGTCGCCGTCTCCGCCGCGTGGCTCATTCCCGGAGCCGCGGGCCGTGGATTTTCCTCGTTGCTGGGGCAGGCGGCGCCGGTGGTCGGGACGCCGACCGCACCTGTCGTTCCGGACGTGTCGATCCTGGCGCGCTTCACCGGGCTACTCGGCATCGTGCTGATCATCGCGCTGGCGTACGGCATGTCGCACAACCGCAAAGCGATCAAGTGGCGTATCGTCGGATGGGGACTCGGCCTGCAACTCGTCTTCGCGATCTTCGTGCTGCGCGTGCCGGTTGGGCAGGAGCTGTTCCGCCGTCTCGGTGACGCGGTCACGTCGATCCTGCACTATTCCTACATTGGATCGGCGTTTGTCTTTGGTGAACTCGGCAAGCCCGATTCCAAACTCGGCGTAATCTTCGCCTTCCAGATCCTGCCAGCGATCATTTTCGTCTCGGCATTGTTTGCGATCCTCTATTACCTCGGTGTGATGCAGGTCATCGTGCGCGGCTGTGCCGTGGTGATGACGAAACTGCTCGGCGCGAGCGGTGCCGAGAGCCTCAACGTTGGCGCGTCGATTTTCATGGGACAGACCGAGGCGCCGCTGACGATCCGGCCGTTCCTGCCACGGATGACGCAGTCGGAGCTGATGACGGTGATGACCGCCGGCATGGCCCACGTGTCGGGTTCGATCATGGCGGCGTACATCGCCTTCGGCGTCGAAGCGCGACACCTGTTGAGTGCCGTGATCATGACGGCTCCCGGCACCATCATGATGGCGAAGCTGTTCGAACCGGAAACCGAAGTACCGGAAACGTCGGGCAACGTGAAAATCGACATCCCCAAGACGGACGTGAACCTGGTTGATGCTGCTGCGCGTGGCACCGGCGAAGGGTTGCACCTCATGCTCAACGTGATCGCGATGCTGATCTCCTTCATCGCACTGATTGCGCTGGTCAACGGCGGCATGGGGTGGATTCACTCCCTCGTCCCG
>JANYCP010000361.1 GCA_025360265.1 Gemmatimonadota bacterium | reverse complement strand
TCACCGAGTGCCGTCGCGGCGGCGACTCGCACATTGACATCGCCATCGGACAACATCGGCGTGATCCGACTCGCTTTCGTCGAGTCGGCGAAGGTAGCGAGAGAGCCGACCGCATTGATGCGTACGCCCGGTTGCTCGTCATCCAATGCCCGCACCAACTCGCTTTCTACTGCATCAGCGACCAGAGCACTGGTGTCTGCCATCCGTTTGGTGAGCCATTTGGCGGCGATATCGCGGATCATCGGCGTCCGGTCACGCATGGCGTTCAGCAACGCACGGCCTGCGGATGGCGCTCGCAGTCGGCCGAGGGAATAGAGCGCGCGCGATCGCAGGTCGACCGATGTGTCGTTGGTGAATCGAAGCATCGCATTCGCGGGCATCAGCGGCCCAAGCTTCCAGCCGTCTTGCAGTGCGCCCGATATGAACGCGACGCGCCTGGTCGGCAGGAGGTCGGCGGATCCTGAAAGCACCGACTCGATGAATCGCGCTGCCCCGCTTCCGCCAATGCGGGCGAGCGCTGTCGCTGCTTCACCAACTGCATCGGCGCTGAGCGAGTCTGGTGAATGCAGTCGCGCAAGGATCGGATCAACCGCTGCCGAGTCGCGCATCAACCCGAGCGCGAAGAACGTATTGGTCACCACAGATCCATTGGGATCCACCAGGAGCGGCAACAGCAGTCTCGTGCCCCGCTTGTCACCGATCCGGCCAACGCTCATCGCCGCAAACTGGCGCACGACCGGATCGGGATCGGTGAGCGCGCGACCAAGCACTGCCGGATCAAAGCTGCGGCGATCCTCCACCATCAGCAGCGGTGCGAGCGCCTCAACCTGTGTCGCGTTCTGCGCGCGCGCGGGCGTGATCAGTGATACGGCGGTAACAAACGTCAATAATGGCAGGCGACAGTTCATCAGAGGCGCACCGGATCGGGAGTAGCGACAAGGCGCTCGGCGACATGCGCCGGAAACCGCGTCAGGCGCTGGGCAGCATCGAGTACGAAGAGGTCGGTCGACGCGGTCGCAAAGAGAACATCAGTTTCGTCATGCTCCACGGCATATCCAAAAGTGACCCGGCGCGAGTCGACCGCACGAACCCACACCCGGACCCGGATGGGATCGTCGTACCTCGCCGACTTGCGATATCGGATCGTCAGCTCGGAGACCATCAACTGAAAACCGGACTCCTCCATCTCCCGATACGACATCCCAGTGAGTCGCAGGTGCTCGGTTCGGGCCACGTCGAGCCAGACGAGGTACCGGGCGTGATAAACCACGCCCTGTTGGTCGGTCTCGGAATAGTCGACCCGGCGCCGAATCGTCGAGATTCGCCCGGTGTCGGTTGCCTCTCGGTCGTGCATGGTCCACCTTTCCCACCGTGATCGGACATCGTCTCGTCGTCATCGCTGACGCCCACCTGAGCGCGGACTCCACGGCGAACGCCGAGGCCTTCCTCGCCTTCCTTGATACGGTTCCGTCGCTCGGCGACTCTCTGCTGCTCGCCGGCGACATCTACGACTTCTGGTTTACCTACCGCCGCCTCGTGCCGCGGCACTGCATCAGGGTGACGTCACGCATCGTTGAGCTGGCACGCCGAATGCCGGTCCTGATGGTCGGCGGCAATCACGATCGCTGGGGCGACACGTTCTGGGGCCCTGAGACTGGCGTCACATTTCATCCGAGACAACTACGCTTCAACATCGGCAGTCGTTCGGTACATGCCATCCACGGCGACGGGGTTCACAAGGAAAAGAAGCTCGCCACCTTGCTCAATGGTCTGCTCGACATGCGTGCCGTGATCGCCACCTTCGGCATCATCCCCCCGGGCCTGGGCTTTCGCATTGCCAAGAGCCTGGGACACAATCCGGATCACGCCGCCGCCCATCCGGAACTGATCGACATGGCCGCCGCCCGGCAGGCCGCGTGGGCAGAACATGAAATGCAGCTCGACGCCAGCGTCGGCGTTCTTGTCATGGGCCACACACACCGCGCAGCCCTTCGAGAGATCGCACCGCAACGTTGGTACGTCAATCCGGGCGCCTGGCTCGACGGACAACGATACGCTGTCGTTGGCGAATCAGGCGTCGAGCTTGCCGAGTTCCGCTAGTTCCACTGGCGCCGGTGAACCACTCATGAATACTGCACCCACCTTCGCAAATCGAGCAGGATCGTCGGTCGCCACCCAGCGCTGCGTCACCGCACTGCGAGCCGGAGCAACGAGTCCCAACTCGTTCAGGACGCGGGCAAGCTCGCCGGCTGTTGCCTCAGCACTATCAATGAGTTGCACCTCGGGTCCCATCACCTCGCGCAACAGCGGCTTGAGCATTGGGTAGTGGGTGCATCCCAGCACCAAGACATCGATGCCATGGTTGCGCATCGGCCGAAGATACTCTTCAGCCACAAACCGCGTCGCCTCGTGATCAAGCCAACCTTCTTCCACTAGCGGCACGAAGAGCGGACAGGCCTGTTCGACGACACGCATCGCCGGGTTGATGCGCTGCAGCGCGATCCGGTACGCGCCCGACGCAATTGTTCCGGCCGTGCCGATCACACCCACCGTGTTCGTCGTCGTTGCGTGGGCTGCGGCGCGCGCCCCCGGCTTGATCACGCCGATCACCGGAACAGGTGATCGTGTACGCAAGTCGTCGAGCGCATGAGCCGAGACGGTGTTGCACGCCACCACAATCGCCTTGACGTCCTGGTGCAGGAGCCAGTCGAGGATCTCGCGAGCGTAACGCCGAACAGTCTCGGGGGACTTGGGCCCGTACGGTACGCGCGCGGTGTCGCCGATATATATGGTGGACTCGTTCGGGAGCAGTTGGCGCACGGCTGCCGCGACGGTCAGTCCACCAATGCCTGAATCAAAGATGCCGATCGCGCCCGAGTTCATTGATGGCGGATCGGGATGGTGATGCCGAAGCCGGTGCGGCCACCCGGGAGCACTCGGGCATGAAGATCGGCCGGAAAATCGAGCAGGTGTGCCGAGACATAGGCTTCGAGCGCCGAGAAAAGGTGGTTGAATACAATCAAGGCAATCCAATCCTGGCGCTCGGATTTACGGAAGGTTGCTGTGGTGGTGTCGGCCCGGTCGAGATAGCGTTGCTCGACATTGGACTTGAGCATCATGCTCCACGACAGTCCTTCAAACATGACGAAGAGACCGCCAGTCAGCTTGCGATCGAGCGCTGCCTGGCCCCATCCCGGAATCAGCAGTGATCGAAAAAAGAAGTTGAGCGGTGCTGGCCGGCGCACCGCACTGTCGATCGGTGCTCGCGGCGACTGAATGCCGCCGGTCGACTGCGCGGCGATTGGCGCAGTCCACACCGTCACGCCCAATGCCAGCGCCAGCAGCTTCACGCGACCGCGGCGATCAGTTCAATTTCGACGCGAACACCGCGCGGCAACCCACCCACCGCCACAGTCGAGCGAGCGGGGCGATGCGTTCCGAAGTGCTTTGCGTAGACCTCGTTCATCGCGGCGAACTCCGACATCTCCTGGAGGAACACGGTGGTCTTGACCACGTTGTTGAACGTGAGCCCAGCCGCCGCCAGCACGTTGCGGAGATTGAACATGACCCGCTCCGTCTGCTCGGTGATGCCGCCGGTAACGACTTCCATCGTGGCAGGATCGAGGGCGATCTGGCCGGCCGTGAAGAGGAAACCGTTGACGACGATGCCCTGGGCATACGGACCGATGGCCTTGGGAGCGTCAGGGGTGGAGATGGTTTGCATGT
>JANYCP010000132.1 GCA_025360265.1 Gemmatimonadota bacterium | reverse complement strand
GATGTAACAGGGGCCGATGACCGGCATGAGTTGCTCGTCGACCCAGGTGCGCACAGTGTCACGAACGGCGCGCTCCTCCTCGGAGAGGAGCCCGTCCATATCGTAGAAATCGACCCCTGTGTACTCGGCTGAGCCGGCCATGGTGCCCTCGCGGTGATGTCGGGGGGCAAAATAACAGGTGAGACGCGGGACACGGGACGCTGGACGCGGGAAAGCCCCTCGTCCTGCGCGAAGCGCGGGACCTCAAGGCTCCGTGCAGCGCGATTCCTGGTGGTCCCTCGCCTGCGGCTCAGGACGAGGTAGTTCCCCGCATCCCGCGCCCTACCCCCTCAAATCCGCCACGGCCCTCGGCACGATGCCCACTTCCCTCGCCTTCCGCCGGAATTCCCTGCCATGATCGAGCGGGTGCCCCTGCTCCGCCTGCCACTGATGCACCATCTCATGCAGCAAGGTGTCCGAGACGGCGTCCCAGCCGTGCCGGCGGATGTGGCGACGAGAAATCACGATGATCGGCGGCGAGGGCCCGCGTGCAGCTCGCAGTTCGCCGAGTCGGCTGCGCATCCGATCGGATACGCGAATTGGAATATCGGCGAGTAAACCGTTGAAATGCCTCGCATTCAATAGCTCGTGCATCACGGTGAGTCGATCGACGAATAACTGATCCTGTGGTGCAATCGACGGCAATGCACGAGCGCGCTCCGGACGAGACGCCACATGTTGGTCCACCGGAAACGTCATGAAGATTCGTCGCGCAGCAGTCCTCTCTACGCGCCGTACTCGCGGCGTGAGAAACTGCACGATGGCGCGCAGCACATCGTCCGGCGCCGCGGCGTATCCCGCGTGCAGGCGGAGTCCGCTGCGCGCGCGCCAGCTGATCATCACGGTACGATTGCGGGTGAGGGTGACCGGCGTGCCGGGACTAAGGCCGAGGGAGTAGAGGCGATCCGCCAGCGTCACGGCTGCTTGCGAGGCCTTGGAAATATTATTTCCGGTCCCGGGTGAAACGCCCGGTCGCTTGCGTCCCAGATGTAATGGTGAATCGCAATCGACTGTGCGGCGGCCACGACAACGTTGCACGCCGATGGGCGCTTGCCGCGCGTGCGGGATGTATGCGTGCCGGATGTCGCCACGACCGCACCGTTGGGAAGTGCGCCAGCGCGCTCTTCGTGATCGTGGCCGCAGAGCACCAAGTCGACGCCGGTATCCATCACGTTGCGCCACGCTTCGCGCCAGCGGGCCAGCCCCATGCGCTCGGAAATCCGGCCACGCAACAAGTTCTGGTGCATCACCATGATACGGAGCAGCTCGGGGCTCTCCTCGTTGAAGCGAATCGCCGCGCGTTCGGTCTCGCGGCCGGGGAGATGGCCCTTCACTGCCATGTCATTGAGGTTGGGTGTCATCGATCCCGCAACAACACCGTAGCTCGTGAGCACGCCGCAAAGAATGGCGCCATCAACCACCAGCGCGGGTGTAAGATCATCACCGAAGTAGCGCCGATATTTCTGATACTTGGGGCCCGCACCGATCACGTCAAAGGGGGTGGCCCACCACTGCACATCGTGATTTCCGGGAACGATCAGCGTGGGCGCGATGCGACGCAGCGCCTGCACGAAGATCAATGCGCGCTGAAATTCGCCGTGTCGCGCTCGCTGGGTGATGTCGCCGGCAATCGCGACTGCATTGGGCGCGACTTGTTCCGCCAGTCGCTCGAGTCCGGCGATCTGCTCGAGATCGACGTCCTGACCAAAGTGCAGGTCAGAGCAGTGGAGAATTGTTACGCGACTCACCACACCACGCGAACACGATAGGTAAGCACCACGGTGCCCTTGGCCGGAATCGTGACTGGGAAGACCGCGCGCGTCGCGGAGCGTTTCTCCGAGGGAATGGAACTCTGCAGCACCGACCACTCACCCGAGCGATCTTCACGCACTTCGACCGTGACGGCGGAGTCCTTCGCGTTCTGGAGCGTCACGCGATACGACGCGAGCGCCACCGTGCCGATCGGCGTGCCAGCGGGCCCGAGATTGCGACTGGTGGAGAAATCCGTTTGCACGCGCTTCGCCGTCACGTCGAACGCGCTCCCCGATTCCACCAGCATCTCGGCGCCAGCGGCCGTGTGCTGGATGTTGCCCTGTCCGACCAGCTGCATGCGTCCGCTCTTGTCCAGATCGTAGATGCCGACGTATCCGCCCGGGAGCGGCAGATCGCCAAACGCCGTACCCGACTTGCGATCGAGACGGTATGCGACGGTCACCGGCACCGGTTGTTCATCCGGTTGCTGACCAAATCCACCGTAATAATTCAATGCCCCGCTGACTGTGTAGCGTCGATCAGCTTTCGCTGGCGTCGGGTCGAAGAGCGGGACCACGATCGACGAACCAGGGACGAATGTGACGCGCGACGGCAGCGTGTAGAGATGACCTTCACCGGCACTCTCGCTCTCCGCTGATCGCCCGCCACGGACGCTGAGAAGCATGCTTGTAGACGCGATGCCATTCATCGCCGGTACGCCGTCGCTGTAGGCGGTGTTTTGATCCACTCTGCCACCGCGGACCGACGGCGGCGCACCCTGACCAATGTCGCCACTAAGCAGCTGCACCTCTGCGTCGGCCAATTGCAGCACACCTGAAGCAATCGATGCGATGCCTTCAATGCGGCCTGACGCGCCGAGATAGAGGCGATACGACGTCGCCCATGCGCCGCCGCTGGTTTCGTACATGATCTTGAGGCTCTGCCGGGCGCGATCGCTCTGCAGCGCAACGTCGGCCGACATGAGCGCTGGCACGAGATCCTTCGGCCACACCACTCGGCCGGGGTGCCCGAACACGACGCCGCCGCGGTCGGACCACTCCCATCGCTCCGGATCCATCGACAGCAGCGTAGCGCGCCGCGATGGTGCACCCGCGCGACCGGTATCAATCTCGAAGGCACGCCCGGCATACCGGCGGAGCAGCGTCTGCTCGTTCAGTTGCGCGTCGGATTTCACGCTGACCAGTTGCACGCCAGGGTCGAGCAGGGCGAAGGTCACGGGATTGAACTCGCCGAGCGCGAAAGTCTGTGTCGACACGCCGACCGGAGTCGACATTGGCACGGTGCGTCGCACCAGCACGCGCCCCGAGTTGAACAGTGTGACCGATGTCGCCGGAGACTGCGCAGCGATCATCGCTGGGAGCAATAACCCAAGCGCCAAGGCCCGCGCCCCATGCCTGTTTTTCACGGCAATGCCTCCATGGCAATTCTTTTGACAATCAATCGCACGAGCAAGTACGTCCCGCCGATGCCGACGCCTGCGTACCAGCGCGCCAGGTTGTTGTTGGGCATATGCCAGAACACCCACACTGCCGTCAGTATCGTCGCAATGATCGCCGCACGAGATGCCAGTCTGGTCGCGCGCGCCGTTCGCCGTTCCATGCATTCGGGGCAGCGTTCAACGAAGTTGATTCCCGCGACAAACTTGCCGCATTCAACACAGGGAACCTCACACCACCCGGCGGGCGACGGCATCGCCAAACTCCCCGGTGCTGGCGGTTCCGCCGAGGTCGCGGGTGCGCACCTCGTCGGCGACGATCGTGGCGACGATGGC
The DNA here is from genome assembly GCA_025360265.1 of Gemmatimonadota bacterium. Classification (GTDB taxonomy): domain Bacteria; phylum Gemmatimonadota; class Gemmatimonadetes; order Gemmatimonadales; family GWC2-71-9; genus Palsa-1233. The sequence continues at coordinate 3,396 of JANYCP010000132.1, read as the reverse complement.
GCGACGAACCCGGTCGCCCGCGGCGGTTTCGCCGAGATGATCGAGCATCATGGCGGCAGCGAGAATCAGCGCCGATGGATTGGCGATCCCCTGCCCCGCGATATCGGGAGCGGATCCGTGCACTGCTTCGAAGATGGCGGCGCTGGTACCGATGTTGCCGCCGGGTGCGAGGCCCAGTCCGCCGACCAGTCCGGAAATTTCGTCGCTGAGAATGTCGCCAAACAGGTTCGTGGTGACGATCACGTCGAACTGTTCGGGGCGCATCACCAGCTGCATGGCGCAGTTGTCGATGATCAGCTCGTTCATCTCGACGCGCCCTGCGTACTCCTTCGCAATCTCGCGACCGACTTCAAGAAATAATCCCGACGTGTTCTTCAGGATGTTCGCCTTGTGCACGATCGAAACTTTCTTGCGGCCGTGTTGCGCCGCATACTCGAACGCGTAGCGAATCACCCGCTCTGAACCACTGCGCGTTACAACCGCGACCGATTCCGCCTGGCCGTGCGGATCACCGTCGCGCTCCACCCAGCGCTCCTGCCCGATATACAACCCTTCCAGATTCTCGCGCACCAGCACGATGTCGATGTTGTCGTAGCGTTGCCCGTGCACGATCGTTTTCGCCGGGCGCACGTTCGCGTACAACTCGAATTCCTTGCGCAGCGCGACATTGATCGAGCGGAAGCCGCCGCCCACTGGCGTTGTGAGCGGACCCTTGAGTGCGAGGCGGGTGCGACGAATGCTGGCGAGGGTTGCTTCGGGCAGCGGATCACCGGTGGCGGCCACGGCGGCCATGCCGCCGAGCTGGCGATCCCAGTTGAAGACGAGGCCGGTCGCGGCGAGCACCTTGAGCGTGGCGTCGGTGATTTCGGGTCCGATCCCGTCACCGGGGATCAGCGTGATGTCGCGCGCCATCTAGTGCAGGTCCGGAAGGACCCGCGCGATCGTGGCGGCCAGCGCGGCACCGGCGGTTGCTGCGGTGGCCACCGGACTGCTGCGCCACATCACCGTTCCGGTCCGGGCATCGACCAGCACGAGGGTCGCTTCGACCTTCACACCCTCGGGCGTATTGGTGATCCGCCACATCGCCGGAATCAACACCGCTCGACTGTTCGTCATCGCGATCAGGCCGCGCAAGTTCGACAGCAAGGGATCAGGCACCTTCGACACATTGGAGAAGCGCATCACCGCTTGCGTCATCCGATCGGGATCGGCGACGACGCCGGCGCCTCGCTTGGCGACGCGCCGCAATTCCGGCGGGAAGACCCAGGTGGCTTCCGGTCCGTGCGCCTGCAGTGCTTCTGCCAGCACTGAGTCGGCCCACGTCAACTGCGCCATGCGCGCGGCAGGCATTCCGGGCACGGCACTATCGGCGACGATGTACGTGACGGGAAGCACCGGAATCGGTTGACTTGAAATGGGCGCGAGGAGCAACCCCGGTGCCGGCAGCGGCTTGGGTGGCTTTGCGGTGGACTGCACGTGAGCACAGCCGGTGGTGAGCAGTAATGCCAGGAAAAGGGAGCAGATGGGCTTGTTCACGCGTCGAAAGCTATTCCAGCGAGAGACCCCCGTCCACCACGATCGTCTGGCCGGTGATATGCCTGGCCGCCTCTGAGCAGAGGAAAGCGATCACCTTGGCGATGTCTTCCGGCTCGGCCAGCCGTCCAAGCACGGCACGCTTGCGGGTGCGTTCGATCAGGTCGCGCGGCAGCAAGTCGAGTCGCTCGGTATGAATAAATCCCGGAGCGACCGCGTTCACGTTGACGTTTGACGGCCCGAAATCCACGGCGGCTGCCCGCGTCAAACCTTCCAGGGCTGCCTTGCTGGCCGCGTAGGACGACACACCAAATCCCGGGCGCTGCGCCTGGTGCGCCGACACGTTGACGACCTTGCCACTGTGTTGCTCGCGGAAGATCGCGGCGCACGCGGCAAGACAGTTGAACGCGCCAGTCACGTTGGTGTCCATCACCGCGTCCCACACCGCCGGCGTGAGACGCCAGAGCGCGCCATCGTGGGCGATGCCAGCGTTATTGATGAGGTAATTGACCGTGCCAAAGCGCTCCACCACATCCGCCACAAACCGATCGACCTGCTTGCGATCACGCACGTCGCAGCGTGCGGCGTACACGTCGATCCCTGAGGCGGTGAGGGTCGTCTCAGTGAGCAGGGCGTTTGCCTCGACCTCCCGGCCGTCCATTTCATACCAGCAGAACGCCACCTTGGCGCCGGCCCGACCGAATTCCATGGCGATCGTTCGGCCGAGGCCGGTGGCTCCCCCGGTGATGATGGTGACCTTGCCGGCCGCCGCGTCAGCGGTTGTCGTTGGTTTGGGCTGGGTCAGGGTCGCCGGCGCGGCAGAGGCCGCCCCAGCGGCCTTCCAGGGATTGAGCTGGCCGCCATGAGAAAAGGGCATCGCCAGCGAAGCTACGAGCCGTTCCGGAGGGGAGCAAGGCGCTGCGACCCTCGGGCGCGCCTGAGAATCGTTAGAATTGATCCGCCATCCTCATCAAGAGGTCCCCGAATGCCTTCGAGACGTCTGGCCCCAACCCTTACCGCCGCAGCTCTGCTCGCGACCCTGGCAGGGTCGGTCGCCGCCCAGGCGGTCCCGTCCGTCAACCTCGGCCGGGCGACCGCCAAGTCGAAGTACACCCTCGGACGACTCTTTTCGATGCAGGAACTCGCCGATGGTCGCGTCGTTGCCAGCGACATCAAGGAACAGATTTTCCGCCTCGTTGACCTGAACAAGGGCGGCGTCGATGTCGTCGGCACCCAAGGTGACGATGTCGCGAGCTACAAGTCGGCGTCGGTCGTGCTGCGGTTGCCGGGCGACTCGCTCGGCTTGTACGATCCGTTGAATCGCAAGCTGCTGACGGTATCGTCGAAGGGCGACATCGGCCGCTTCATCGCGATGCCCGCGACGAGCAACAATCGACGCATCGGCACACCGATCGGCGCCGACCAGAATGGCGCACTCTATTTCACGTTGCCGGAAACCGTTGACACGGCGACCAAGATGTTGACTGGAAGCGCCGGCATCACGCGCTTCTCGCCGGGCGCCGATGCCGACGAACCGCAGATGACCTATCGCACCCGTCGCGCCGATCAACTCAAGCTGACCGGCATGATGCCGTTCGTCTTCCGTGATGCCGTGGCGGTGCGCTCCGATGGATTGATGGCGCGCGTCGTCGCGGACACGTACCAAGTGGTGTGGGGACGTAACGGCCGGGAAACTGGTCGTACCGGTCCGCTGCCGTTCACGCCGATCATGCTGTCGGAAACCGAGCAGAAGGCCGTCAAGGATTCGGTGATTGAAGGAATGAAGGCGATGATGGCCGGTGGTGGCGGACTCGGCAACGTCCAAACGTTCGGCGCTGGCGGCGGCGGACGTGGTGGTGCTGC
>JANYCP010000285.1 GCA_025360265.1 Gemmatimonadota bacterium | reverse complement strand
GACACTCCGATTGCGACTGACCTGTGTGGGTCGTGCACCCGTTGCCTCGACGCCTGTCCCACCAAGGCCTTTGTCGGCGAGCGAGTACTCGATGCAACCCGGTGTCTGTCGTACCTTACCATTGAGTACAAGGGCGACATGGCGGCGGAGCTGGCCGCCCATGCCGACGGCTGGGCGTTTGGATGTGACATCTGCAACGAGGTCTGTCCCTGGAACGAAAAGTTTGCGCGTCCGACCACGGTGAGCGAGTTTGCCAAACGACCGGATCCGGATCGCCGTGACGCCGACGTATTTGAACAGATGAGCGAGTCGGAGTTCGCGGCCCGTTTCGCGGACACGCCGCTCGCTCGACCAGGTCTGGAACGCATGCGTCGCAACGTCCGTGTCGCACGCTCCGGCCATACTGAACCTGTGAGATCATGACCACCACTCTGCATTCGTGCGCCATTTTCGTCACCGACCTCGAGCGCGCTCGCCTCTTCTACGAAGTGCAACTCGGCCTTCCGGTCAACAAGGCCGGGTCGTTCGGCTTCGAGTTCCTCCACGACGCGCCGCACATTGGTGTGCACCCGGCCCAGCACCCGGATGCGCTCAAGATGGTGGGCGGCCATACCGGCCTGACATTCAATGTGCCAAATCTGCTCGATGTCTGTTCCCGCCTGGGCGAGCAGGGAGTGAAGTTTGTCGCCGAACCGACGCAGCAGGGTTTCGGAATCATGGCGCTGGTCGCCGATCCTGACGGGAACATCATGGCGTTGTGGGAAGACAACGTGACGCCTCCCGAAGCACCGGCTGAACCGGAATGAGCCTGCCACGCGGGTTTGCCAGCGACAACACCTCGCCGGCGCATCCGGCCGTTTTCGCAGCACTGCTCGCCGCCAACGAGGGTGCAGTTCCAGCGTATGGGGCCGATGTGTGGACGGCGAAAGCCTTGGCATGGTTTCGTTCGCAGTTCGGCGACGACAGTGAAACTTTTCTTGTATGGAATGGCACTGGTGCAAACGTGCTATCGCTTCGAGCGATGACCAAGCCGTTCAGCGCCATCATTTGTACCGAGCCGTCGCATATCAATCTTGATGAATGCGGTGCGCCCGAGCTGCTCACCGGTTGCAAGTTGATCGATCTGCCCACCCCGGATGGCAAGATCACACCGGCGATGCTGCGGCAGGCGGTGCGCGGCGTGGGTGACGAGCATTCGGTCCAGGCGCGCGTCGTCTCGGTGGCGCAGAGCACGGAACGTGGCACGGTGTACACGAGCGATGAAATGGCGGCACTCTGCTTTGCGGCGCACGATCTCGATCTGCTGGTGCACGTAGATGGTGCCCGCGTCGCCAACGCTGCGGCCGCGCTCGACCTGCCGCTGCGCGCCTTCACGCGTGATGTGGGCGTCGATATCCTGTCGTTTGGCGCTGCGAAGAACGGCTGCATGGGCGCCGAGGCGGTGGTGGTGTTCAATCCGGCGCTGGCGGGTGACATGAAATTCCTCCGCAAGCAGTCGATGCAGCTGTCATCGAAGATGCGCTTCCTCGCGGCGCAGATCCTGGCGTTGGCCGAAGGTGATCTCTGGCTGGCGAATGCACGGAATGCCAATGCGATGGCGAAACGGCTCGCTGACGGGGTCCGCGGCCTGCCGGGGCTTGAGATCACTCAGCCGGTGGATGCGAACGCAGTATTCGTGATGATGCCGCCCGAGATCGTGACCGAGCTGCAGAAGACGTTCCATTTCTATGTCTGGAACGAGAAGAACGGCGAAGTGCGCTGGATGACGAACTGGGCGACGGCAGCGGAGGATGTGGATGAATTTGTGGCGGCGATTCGCAACGCTATGGGAGGGCATTCATGAGATGCGCAGTCATCGTATCGCTCTGTGCGATCACGCCACTAGCGGCGCAATCGACTCGCGACAGCGCGGGAATTCGCATCGTCACTGATGCGCGCGCAACAAACGCTCTCCCGCTGTGGCATGTTGTCGCCAGACCGGTGCTCGACCTCGGTGGTTCTGACGCGGCCGAAGCAACGACGTTCTTCAATATCATGGGCGCGCAGCGACTGTCTGATGGCACGATCGCCGTAGCCAACATGGGGACCAACCAACTTCGGCTATTCAGTTCAACCGGGACATTTCTCCGATCGGTCGGCCGCAAAGGTGGCGGACCGGGGGAGTTCCAGCAGGTGATGGCACTCACCAGCTATCGCGACACGCTCGTCGTGTCGGATGCGTCCGGCGGTCCCCGCGTGTTCGCGCCGAATGGAAAGTTCGTGCGGCAGATTCCCGCTGTCACGGGTGACCCGCGAGGTCAATTCCTCTTTCGCGGCGTGCTCGGTGACGGCTCGCTGCTGTATGCCGTCAATGGACCGAGCAAGCCTGGCAGCCCGGTCTACATGGCAACCTGGCTGCGCAGCGGCGCTGACGGAAAGAACTTCCGCGATTTCATCACCGCGCCGTCTCGCGAAAACGGCACGGCCGAATCGGTCCTCGACGCCCGGTGGTCGTGGGCGCTTTTTCCGGATCGATTCTGCCATGGCTATTCGACGAGGTTCGACATCACCTGTCACAACGGGGCGGGTGCGCCAACGCTGATTATCCGCCGCACGATCGCCGCCGTCCCGGTTTCCGATTCGATGCGCAAGGCGTATGAATTCGGCGCGACCCATCCGTTCTCGGCAGAACATCCTGGCCCGCCGACTGCTGAGGACATCGCCAGGCTCAAGCAGGAAGCCGCAAAGTTCGTATATCCGAAGGTCATGCCGATGTTCGGGCCGTTCATCGCGGGTCGATCGGGCGAGTTGTGGGTGAGCTCATTCCAGTCGCAGGTCGACTGGCCAAACGGGCAGTGGAGGCCATCACCTCCCGATCAGACCGCGTGGGTGGTGCTTGGAGCGGACGGGAGGCTGCTGGCGCGAATCGTCCTGCCTGCCCGCTTCGTCCTCACCGACGCGGGCGCCGATTACCTGCTCGGTATTCGTCGCGACGAAGAGGATGTCGAGCACGTCACGAT
>JANYCP010000271.1 GCA_025360265.1 Gemmatimonadota bacterium | reverse complement strand
TTCGCCGGCGCGGGCGGCATGTTCCGCTACCCGGACTTCTTCAAGGTCGGCATCGCCGAGTCGGGCAATCACGACAATCGTGAATACGAAGACGATTGGGGCGAACGCTACCAGGGCCTCGAAACCAAGAACGCCGACGGTACTGACAGCTACACCGCCGAGTCGAATCAGTTCGTTGCGAAGAACCTGAAGGGGCACCTGATGCTGGTGCACGGCACGCTCGACAACAACGTGCCGCCGTACAACACGCTGCTCGTTGTCGACGCCCTGATCAAGGCGAACAAGGACTTTGATCTTGTGCTGATTCCGAACTCGGGGCATGGGTACGGTGGTGTGGCCGGCACGTACATTGAGCGCCGGCGGTGGGACTACTTTGTGAAGTACCTGATGGGCGGTGAGCCGCCGAAGGAATTCGATCTCGGTGCCGCGCAAGCAGCCGGTGGCGGCGGTCGCGGCGGACGTGGTGGGCGGGCCGGTGGTCCGCCGCCGGCTGGCGGTGGTGGCGGCAAGTAGGTGGTATAAGGACCTCATCCTGAGCAAGCGCGCGTAGCGCGCGCCGCCGAAGGACCTCCTCATTCGTCCCGACTTGTGGGTCAGTCGTCACGGATTTGGAGGTCCTTCGCTGCGCTCAGGAAGAGGAATCACACTCAGGAGGATTGACGTGCACAAGCTCACTCGTGCCTTGGCGCTCAGCATCGTCATGATCGCTCCGCTCGCCGCGCAGACTCCCGTCACCGCCGCCGACTACGCCCGCGCCGAGAAGTTTCTCGGCGCCGGGATGAATGCGCTGGTGGTGGGCGGAGCGGTGGTGCCCAACTGGTTGACTGACGAGCGCTTCTGGTATCGCACGGTCGACGCGAACGGCGCCGCGCAATACTTTCTTGTCGATCCGGTGAAGAAGAACCGCACCGCGATTCAACCGGCCGACACGGCGACATTGCCGCGCACGGCAGCGACAGCGGGCGCCGGCCGCGGTGGACGGGGCGCCGTTGGCGGTGGGCGAGGCGGACGCGGTGGTGGCGGACCGACGGCGGCGAAGAACGAGCCGCTGCTGGTTTCTCCCGACGGCACACGCGGCGCCTTCGTGCGCGACTGGAATCTCTGGGTGCGCGAGATGAGCAGCGGACAGGAGAAGCAACTCACTCGTGATGGCACCACGGATTTCGGATATGCCACCGATAACGCCGGATGGGCCGGCAGTGCCAACGCATGGGCCGTCTGGTCGCCCGATTCGAAGCGGCTCGCCACCCATCAGCAGGATGAGCGGCAGGTCGGCCGGATGTTTCTGGTGAGCACGCCGGTGGGGCCGCCTTTCTCCGATCGCGTCGCCGGACATCCGGTGCTGCGGTCGGTGCCGTTTCCGCTTCCCGGCGACAGTATCATGACGATGCTGCATCGTGTGATCGTGGATGCGGACAATGGTTCAGTGCTGCGGCTCAAGATGCCGCCCGATTTCCATCGCGGCACCCGTGAAGACAACATCGAATACACCGACCTCAAGTGGAGCCCGGATGGCGGGCGGCTCGCCATCGCTTCAATGTCCCGCGACAACAAGCATGTCTGGCTGAATGTGGCGAACACGGCCACGGGCGACGTGCGCAAGGTGATGGAAGAGACCCAGGCCACGCAGTTCAAGTCGCGCACCGGCTGGCAGGTGCTCTGGCCGACGAGCGAGATCCTCTGGTTCTCGGAGCGGGACAACTGGGGGCAGCTCTACCTCTACGATCTCACGACCGGGCAACTGAAGAACAAGATCACCACGGGCGAAGGGCCGGTGATGGCGATCGATCGCGTCGATGCTGCGACGCGCACGATCTGGTTTGCCGCCAACGGGCGAGAGAAGGGACAGGATCCGTACTTCTCCCACCTCTATCGCGTGCAGATGGACGGCACAAGGCAGATTTCGCTGACGCCAGACGTCGGCATGCACACCGCGCAGCTGTCACCGAGCGGCCATTACGTGATCGACACCTATTCACAGCCCGAAGTGCCGCCGGTCGTGGCGTTGCGCGACGGTGTGACCGGACAACAGATCATGCCGCTCGAGAAGGCCGACATCTCGAAGCTGGTGGCAGCGGGGTGGAAGGCGCCGACACCGATCAAGATGATTGCGCACGACGGCAAGACTGAAATATTCGGGATGATGTTCACGCCGACGCACCTCGACTCCAACCACAAGTATCCGATCATCAACAACATCTATCCCGGTCCACAAAGCGGCTCAGTCGGCAGTCGCGCCTTCACCGTGACCCGCGGCGATCGCCAGGCGCTCGCCGAGCTCGGCTTCATCGTCGTGACCATCGATGGCATGGGAAA
>JANYCP010000268.1 GCA_025360265.1 Gemmatimonadota bacterium | reverse complement strand
ACGCGCGGGTACGGGGCGGAAGTGGTGCTGCACGGTACGATCTGGGATGAGGCCAACGAGAAGGCGAAGGAGTTGGTTCGAGATGAAGGGCTGACCTATGTGCATCCGTTCGATGATGAACAACTGATCGCGGGGCAGGGGACCGTCGGGCTTGAAATCGTGCAGGACTGGCCCGACGTGGACGCGGTCGTCGTGCCGATTGGCGGCGGCGGCCTGATCAGTGGCGTGTCAATGGCGGTGAAGTCGCACAACCCGGTGGCGCGAGTGATTGGCGTGGAATCGTCCGATGGTCCGGCGATGCAAGCGAGCGTGAAGGCCGGGCACCTCGAAACGATTCAGTGCAACACGGTGATTGACGGCCTGCGCGTTCGGCGCTGCGGCGAATTGAATTTCTCGGTGGTGCAACGATTCGTCGACGAGATCGTGGCATTGCCCGATGCGCAGATCTTTGAGGCGATGTTGTGGACAATGGAGCGATGCAAGCTGGTGGTGGAGGGGGCCGCAGCAGCGCCGGTTGGCGCGCTGCTGCAGGGCCTCGTGAAGTTGCCACCGAAGTCGAAGGTTGTCGTGGTCCTGAGTGGCGGCAACGTGAACCTCGATCAGTTGCGCGGATTGAAGTGGAACTGAGCCGCGTACCGGTCAGTGACATACCACCGCCCAACCGAGGAGATAGAAGCCGCCGCCCGGGAAGAACAGCTCTGCGCAGTCGCCGGCGTTGACGAAGATCCCGGCTGACTTGCCCCAGTAGAGGGTCGTGCTGTTTGCGGTGCCCGTGCCGGAATAGAGGCGCACCGTTTGTCCCGACGTAATGCGAAATCCCGCGGGAAAGTCGAACCGATCCCCCGCATTGTTCTTGACGAAATGGCCGGTGAGATCGTAACTGGATCCAGCAAAGACTGCCGGATCAACCTTGAATTCCACGTACTCGTTGTTGGGATTCGACGCGTCGAGCGTACCCATGTAGCGAACCGAGCTGATGACGATCGGCCTCGGTGTCGTGGTGCTCTGAGTGGTATTGGTCGGAAACGAAATCGGATCGAAGCCGAGCATGACTTGCGGCGCCTGGCCCGTGAGCCAGACGTTGACGCTCTTGGCGCCCTGCGGCTTCAGCTCCCATGGATCAGTGGTGCCGCCAGTCCAACCGAACGGATCAACGATCGCCAATTGGCCGTTGTTCGTGCCGGTGATTCGGTCGAGTTGGAAATGCAGGTGTGGCGAGGTGGTGCAGCCGGTATTGCCGGACAGTCCGATCTGCTGACCGGCGTCTACGTGCTGGCCGACGGTGACGTCCACTCGGCTGAAGTGAGCGTAGTAGGTCCAGTATTCCGGGTTGCCGGCGACAAGATGCTGAATCTGAACGCCCAACTGCGTGACATTCTGGCCCAGGATCGGGCAAAGGAACGTCGACGAACCGGCGGCGTTCACCGTACCGCTCGCGGCGGCAAATACTGGCGTGCCGGTTGGCATCGAAAAATCGTAGCCGGCGTGGCCGTCAAATGTCGGCGAGAATTCACCGTTCGTCGTCGTGACGTGGCCGTTGTTGTCGACGAATTCCTCCGGGGTGTCGTGATCGATTGGGTTGATCACCAGGAACTCGGCGGCAAATGGTCGAACGAGGAACGGGGTGATTGCCGTCGCCGAAATCGTCACGCCGATCGATCCGGGATGACCTTCCGTTGTTGCGGTGATTGTCGTGGAACCGGCGAGTTTCGCGGTGACCAGTCCGGTGGCCGACACGCTTGCAATCGCGGGTGTGCTGGAGGTCCAGACAGTTGTGCGTCCCGAGAGCGCATTTCCAGCGGCGTCGCGGGTCGTCACCGTGAGTTGGGATGTAGCGCCAGGGGCGAACGTCACCAAAGCGCCGGCGACAGAGACGGTGGCCACCGGAATGTCGGTAACCGTGATCGTCACTGTGGTACTCTTCCCCTCCGATGTCGCCGTAATCACGGTGGTGCCGGCGCTCACCGTCACCACCAGTCCGGAAGTCGAGACCGATGCGACGCCAGGCGCGCTTGAACTCCAGGTGGCGGTGCGATCGCCGAGGGTGTTTCCGCTGGCGTCCTTGGCGGTAATCGTCAGCTGGATCGTGCCGCCAATACCCACGGAACTCGTTGGCAGGCTTATGGTTACCGTGGCGACCGGCGTCACGCTCGGCGGTGGCAGCGGGGTGGTGCCCGAGTCGGTCGACGCAGTGCATGCGGCGAGGGCGGTGACAATGATTGGCCAGAACGAGCGATGCATGAGAGGCTCCGGTGCATGGAGGGTGTTACTCCTTAGGGCGCAGAACCCCGCCAACCCGGCTCACTCATGATCAACGACAGTACCGACAAGCAGACGTTTCTCGACGCGCTCGCCTGTCCGACCCGTGGCTGGTACTCACAGCGTGCGCCGCGGGAGGAATTGACGCCCGCGGACGAATGGACCTTTTACAACGGCAACTTGGTAGGTCAGGCAGCGCGTGAATATCTGGGTGCGCAATCTCCGACTTCGATCTCGTTTGAAACAACCTTCAGTGACGGCGGCTTCATCGCTCGCGCCGACGCACTGCGGCAGTCCACCAACGGTTGGGATCTGATCGAGGTCAAGTCGGCGAAGGAACCGGACGACGGCAAGATCAAGCGCGAGTATCTCGACGATCTGGCGTATACCGCGATGGTGGCGCTTGCTGCGGGGCAGGTAGTAGATCGCTGCGTGCTCTTGCTATTGTCGCGCAGCTATCGGATTGGCACAGCCAATCCGCTCTTCGTCGAACTGGACGTGACGGCGGCGGTGCTGGCGCGCGCAGAAGAGTTCGCGAATGTTGCGCCGGAGATTGCCGACTCGATTCTCAGTGCGCGGCGACCAGAGCCCGTCCTCACGTCGAAGTGCAACGGATGCACATTTTTCGCCAATGGTTGCGTTGGCGACGGCGTCGTCACGAGCATCTTTGTCATTCCGCGGCTCGGCGACAAGCGCATCGACCAGATTCGGCCGATCGTGGACCTCTTCAAGGTGCCGGCGAACATCGAACTGACCGAGAATCAGCGCCGAGTCTTTGATGTGGTGCGATCCGGCAAGCCGCGTGTTTTGGATGGACTGGCACGACTCGACGACGTCAGATGGCCGGCGCACTACCTCGATTTCGAAACGGTTGCGCCGTTTCTGCCGTGGTTCGAGGGTGACAGTGTGCATGATGTGCATCCATTCCAGTACTCGATCCATCATCGCAATGACATGACTGCGGAGCTCACGCACCACGAGTATCTCGCGCCGGTGTCAGGCGATTGGCGTCAGGAGCTCGTTGAGCAAATGCTACGCGATCTCGGCGTGGATGGCTCGGTCGTGGTCTATACCGACTTCGAGGAGCGGCGGCTTCGTGCGCTCGCTGTTGCGTTTCCCGAATTCGCCGATCGAATCAAGGGAGTGATCGCGCGGCTGTTCGACCTGCATGATGTCGTGAAGGATGGTTACTGTCATCCGGGATTTCAGGGCAGGACGAGCATCAAGAAGGTCTATCCCGCGCTGGTTTCCGGCACGGGCTATGAAGATTTGCCCATCGCCGAAGGAATGTCGGCATCGGGAGTGTTTGGGTTGATGCGGGTGGGGAAATACAATGCGGCGACATTCGACGAGCATCGCACCAACCTGCTGGCGTACTGCAAGCTGGACACGCTGGCGATGGTGCAGGTGCATGAGGCGTTGGTGCGGG
>JANYCP010000265.1 GCA_025360265.1 Gemmatimonadota bacterium | reverse complement strand
ATTCTGGCCCTCGAGGACGGCGTGCTCCATCCGACCAACGTGACGGAGGTACTCGCCTGAGTACCTGCCAGTCATGTCATGAACGCGATGCGGTGGTGCATCTGACCCAGGTCATCGGCGAAGATGTCTCCACCATGCACCTGTGCAGCAAGTGCGCAGCGGAGCGCGGCATCGAAACCGAAGTGGCGGTGTCCCACACACCCTTGGGTGCGTTCCTCGCGGCAATGGGGACGGGGAGCCCGGGCATGGCGGCGGCAGCAGCCACGGGTGAAGCGTGCCCCCAGTGTGGTGCAACGCTTGACGATTTCCGCGCATCCGGCCGACTGGGATGTTCGGATTGCTGGGTGACCTTCGAGCGCCCGCTCCGCGACTTGGTTCGGCGTGCGCATGGTGCCACGAAGCATACTGGTAAGCGTTACGAGGCGATCGACACGTTGACGCTCTCCGCGACCGAGCAGCGTGAACGCGACCAGATGGAACTGGAGGAGCAGCTGCGCCTTGCAGTGGCGTCAGAACACTTCGAGCGGGCGGCAGAACTTCGTGATCAGCTCCGTGTATTGCGGTCAGCTTGACGACGCGTGGGGTGATTCCCGACGGTGACATGCCATGGCTCGATGCCACTGGGCCTGACAGCGCGCTCGTCCTGTCCACCCGTGTCCGTCTGGCCCGCAACCTTAAAGGCCACCCGTACTGGGGTCGAAACTCTCCGGAAGACCGTGAAATGATCGCGGCCGAGCTGGCCGACGCCGCGCGGACCATGCCGTCGCTCGGCAACGCGACGATGTATCGGCTTGATGCGGTGTCGCTGGCGACGAGGCGGTGGCTGGCCGAGCGACAGCTGGTGTCGCGGGATCTGGCCGGGCTCGACCCCTCGGGCCATGTCCGGAGCGCCGCTGCATTGCTGCTCGGACGCGGAGCGGGCGCGGTGATCAACGAGGAAGACCATTTGCGGCTCCAGGGCCTCAGATCAGGCTTCGCGCTGGACGCCGCGTACGACGTGACCGAGCGGATGGATCGCGAGTTCGGGGTACGGGTTTCCTTCGCCTTCCACCCCTCATTCGGCTATCTTACAGCCTGTCCGACCAACGTCGGAACCGGCCTGCGCGCCTCGGTTTTGATCCACCTTCCGGCGTTGGTTTTGACTACGGAAATCACCAAGGTTCTGGCCAGTTTAGCGCAGGTGGGGTTGACCTATCGGGGTTTGTTCGGGGAGGGGAGTGAGGCGCTTGGTCACCTCTTCCAGCTTTCCAATCAGGTCACGTTGGGAAAGACCGAGGCGGAGTTGCTCGAGCACCTCGGCCGTATGGTGCGCCAGGTGATGGACTACGAGCATCGGGCGCGCGAAGTCCTCCGTCAGACAGCGGCGGTGGCGCTCGAGGACCGCGTGTGGCGGGCGATGGCAACGTTGCAACACGCCCGGCTGCTGTCGTTTGAGGAAGTTGTGAATGTGTTGAGCGGCGTTCGTCTCGGCGTCACCACGCGTGTCCTGCCGGACTATCCGCTCGCCACCTTGAATCGGTTGCTGGTGCTGGCACAAACGGCCCACGTCGCGCAGTCCTTTGGCGTGCGATGCGATGCCGAGTCTATTCCGGAGCTCCGCGCGACGATGGTGCGTCGGATGTTTGAGGAGGTAGGTCGCCCATGAACGGATACAATTTTACCGACCGGGTTCGTAAAGTGCTGCAAATGGCGCGCGAGGAAGCCGCACGCCTGCACCACGAATACGTCGGCACCGAACATATTCTGCTCGGACTCATTCGCGAGGGTGAGGGCGTCGCTGCGGCGGTGCTCACGAACCTCGGCGTCGAGCTCGAGGAGATTCAGCAGAAGATCGAAGAGACCGTCAAGAAGGGCAAGGCAGCAGCAGCTGCCGGTCCGGAGTTGCCCTACACGTCGCGCGCCAAGAAGGTGCTCGAACTGGCGATGATGGAAGCTCGCGAACTCAATCATTCGTACGTTGGGACTGAGCACCTGCTGCTTGGACTATTGCGCGAAGAGAAGGGCATTGCCGCGCAGGTGCTGACCGATGCGGGCGTGACGCTCGAGCAGTCGCGCGCCGAGACGCTGCGTTTGCTTGGCAGCGATCTGCCGCAGGGCCAGCCGACTTCCGCGGCGCCCGCTCCGACCGGCGGTCCACAGGTGGTCCCGCCGAAGGCGGAGAAGAAATCAAAGACACCCGCGCTCGATCATTTCTGCCGAGACCTCACGGTGCTTGCCGCCGAAGGTGCGCTTGACCCGACGATTGGTCGTGCCAAGGAAATCGAGCGTGTCATGGAGATTCTGGCCCGCCGCAAGAAGAACAATCCGGTCCTCATTGGCGAACCGGGTGTCGGCAAGACTGCAATCGTCGAAGGGCTCGCATTGCTTATCGCGAACGGACAATGCCCCGACGTATTGCGCGATCATCGGGTCCTTTCGCTCGACATGGCTGCAGTGATTGCCGGTACGAAGTATCGTGGCCAGTTCGAAGAGCGGCTCAAGGCCGTCATGAACGAGATCGCCCAGAGCAAGAATGTCGTGCTCTTCATCGACGAACTGCACACACTCGTCGGCGCGGGTGCGGCCGAAGGGGCGATCGATGCGTCCAACATGCTCAAGCCGGCACTTGCGCGCGGCGAGCTGCAGTGTGTCGGCGCCTCGACGTTGAACGAGTACCGCAAATACATCGAAAAGGACGGCGCACTCGAGCGACGCTTCCAGACCGTTCTGGTGGAACCACCTTCGGTGAGCGAGACCGTCGAGATACTCAAGGGGCTGCGCAAGAAATACGAGGACCACCATCGCGTCACGATCCCGGATGCGACGCTTCAGGTCGCAGCCGATCTGGCCGATCGCTACATCACTGATCGCTTCCTGCCAGACAAGGCGATCGACGTGATCGACGAGGCAGGAGCGCGCGCCCGCTTGGCGTCGCAGCATCCGCCGGCAGAGATCGGCGAGCTGAAGAAGCAGCTGGAAGTCGTCACCGCGGAGAAGGAGGAGGCGGTGCGCGACCAGAACTTCGAGAAGGCGGCCGCGCTCCGCGATCGTGAACGCGACCTGCAGTCCCAGATACGTGAGGTCCAGGTCGAGTGGGAAGCGGAGCGCCAGACCAAGCGTCCGGTGATCGGCGAGGAAGAGATCGCCTTCATCGTCGGGCGCTGGACCGGCATTCCGGTCACACGCATCCAGGAGGCCGAGGCTTCGCGCCTGCTTCGGATGGAAGACGAGCTGCACGTGTCGGTGATTGGCCAGGATGAGGCGATTCACGCGGTGTCGCGTGCGATTCGTCGTTCGCGTGCCGGCCTCAAGGACCCGAACAAGCCGATCGGTTCATTCATCTTCTCTGGCCCGACCGGCGTCGGCAAGACCGAACTGGCCCGCGCGCTGGCGCGCTTCCTGTTCAACGACCCGAGTGCACTGATTCGCGTCGATATGTCGGAATACATGGAGAAGTTCTCGGTCTCGCGTCTCATTGGCGCTCCGCCGGGATACGTGGGCTACGAAGACTCCGGCACACTCACGAAGGCGGTACGCCGCAAGCCGTACTCGGTCGTGCTGCTCGATGAAATTGAGAAGGCGCATCCGGATGTCTTCAACATCCTGCTGCAGGTACTCGACGAGGGGCACCTCACCGATAACTACGGTCGCGTGATTGACTTCAAGAACACTGTCGTGATCATGACGTCCAATGTCGGCGCACGCGACATCATGAAGGGGAAGTCGCTCGGCTTTCACGGCGGTGATTCGAAACAGACGTTCGAGAAGCTCACGGAAACGGTGAAGGAAGAAATCACCAAGGTCTTCAACCCGGAATTCCTCAATCGTCTTGATGACGTCATCGTGTTCCACCCGCTCGATCGCGGCCACATCGCCCAGATCGTCCGGGTGCTGCTCAAGGACGTGATGCGACGCGTCGGCGACGACGTGAAGCTCACCGAAGCGGCGCTCGACTTCCTGGTCGAGCATGGTTTCGACCAGAGTTACGGCGCCCGGCCGCTGCGCCGCGCGATTCAGCGGTACGTCGAAGATCCGCTCAGCGAAAAGATCCTGAGCGGCGACTTCACCAAGGGTGACGAAATCGAGGTTGATATTTCGCCCGACAAGGACAAGCTGGCGTTTCGCGCCCTCACCGGGACCACCGCCTGACCGCGAAACGCCTGGGACTCAGCTGGGCTGCGGCTGCAGGCCTGGTATTCAGCGCTTCAGGTCTCGCGGCGCAGCAGGCGACTCCACCCCTCGATAGCATTGCGGTTGTGGGCTGGGCGCGAAACCAGCCGGACCAGATCATCCTGGTATCGGGCCTGACGCTGCATGTGTCCCCGAACTTTCGTGACGTGCAACGCGCCATCGACAACCTCTATGGCAGCGGTCAGTTTGACGACGTCAACGTCAGGCAGTCCACCGCAGCTGGCAAGTTCGTCATCACAATCGTGGTGAAGGAACGCCCGGTGTTGAAGGTCTGGAAGATCACCGGCGTCGTCAAGCTCTCGCGGCACGAGATCGACGACCTCGTCCGCCTCCGCAAGGACTACCCCATTGATCGCGCCGCGGTTTCGCACGCACGCTACGCGATCGATTCGACGTACAAGAAGGCCGGATACTACGCGGCCAAGGTTGAGGCCAACGAGACGCTCAGCAAGGACGGCATCTCGCTCGAGTACGTCATCAATGAGGGAAGCCGCGTCACGATTTCACGGGTCGAGATCGAAGGCAACAAGCATTTCGGCGCAGAAGAGCTGATCAAGGCGATGGACACGCGCCCCGAAGGCCTGCTCTGGTTTCAATCGGGTGAGTACGACGAGCGGAAAGTGGACCGCGACGTGCGCGAACACCTGCCCGACTGGTATGGCCAGCACGGCATGATTGACATGCAGGTGGTCAAGGACACCCTCCTCGCCGAACCGAGTACGGGGAAGGCGATTCTGCGCATGACCGTCGAGGAAGGCGACATCTACAAGGTTGGTACGGTGAGCATGCTGGGCAATCGCCGCTTCTCGACCGAGGAACTCGCCACCCTGATCCCGTTTGTCACGCCGGATCTGGTCGGCAGCGGCAAGACCGTTGGTACGACGTTTGATCGCACGGCCTGGGAAGCTGCTACGGCCAAGGCGGTCGAATTGTATCAGAACAGCGGCTACATGTACCCGAACGTCAACGCCGAACAGGCGCGTCGCGTCCTGCCCGACGGCACGCCGGTACTCGATCTCCGCTGGCGCATTTCGGAAGGACCGCCGGCGATCATCAACAAGATTTCTTTCGTTGGGAACGACGTCACGCACGATGCGATCCTTCGCTCGGCCGTCGTGATGCTCCCGGGCGAATTGTTCAACCGCGAGCGATTGGTGCGCTCGTACCAGAACATTGCCAACTTGAATTTCTTCCAGCAGCCGATGCCAAACCCAGACGTGAAGCTGAGCGACGACCAGTCGTCGGTCGACATCACCTTCCGGGTTGAGGAGAAACACACGGGCAACATCAACTTTGGCGCGAGCGTTGGTCAGGGCACCGGACTCGGCGGCTTTCTCGGGCTGGAAGAGCCCAATCTGTTTGGCCGGGGCAAGCACGGCCGCTTGCAGTGGCAGTTCGGGCGCAACATCACCGACTTCCAGCTGAGCTACACCGACCCCACACTGTTCGACAGCCGTGTGTCGGCCACGACCACGCTGTATGATTCGCGCTTGCGGTACATCGTGGGCGATCTGGGCCAGCAGCAGTCGGCCGGCGGATCGGTGCAGGTCGGCATGCCATTCTTCGGGTCGCGCTATTCACGACTCTTCATGAACTACGGCCTGCAGCACGTCACGTACTCGAACGGCTCCGCCGACCTGCAGTCGAGTTTTCGTTGCTCGCCCTGCACCCGTTCCACGATTGGTGTCTCGTTCCTGCGCGACACCCGGATTGGTTTGCCGTTCCCGGTGGCTGGCAACATGATCACGGTGACGGCCGAGCAGAACGGTGGCCCGATCGGCGGCGACGCGAATTACCGGAAGCTGAACTTCGACACCAAGTGGTTCGCTCCGCTTGGTACGCTCGGGGGAACCAAGGGCGGCATCGGTGGCGGCGTGCAGTTTACCCTCGGTATCACGGCGAAGTCTGGATTCATTTTTGGCAACACCGGAAACTTTTACACCGAGCTCTACAGTATGGGTGGTGTGCAGTACGGCATCCCGCTCCGTGGCTATGATGAATTTTCCATCACTCCGAGCGGATTCAACCCGAATGGCTCCACCGGAAGCGCTTCGCAAGGCTCGTTTGGCAAGTCGTACGCGGCATTCACGGTCGAAGCGGGCGCCCGTCTTTCGCAGTCGCTGTACCTGGACGTCTTTGGTGATGCCGGCAACGTCTATCGCACCACCGCGCAGTACAATCCGACCCGATTGTTCCGGGGCATCGGTATCGGTGCGGCATTAGTTTCTCCGCTGGGCCCGATCGGTATCGATCTCGGCTACGGGCTCGACCGGACAGATTTGCTGGGACACCCCGCGCCGGGGTGGAAGGTGCATTTCCGACTGGGCAATTTCGGGCAATAAACGGCCAACAGACCCAAGACCACTTGTGACAACAGGGAACCGATGATGATTCGACGTAATGTCCTGATGACTGCCGCCTCATGCGCGGTACTGATGCTGCCGGCCCGGGTGATGATCGCCCAGTCGCCGTGCACGAAATCTGGTTTTGCTTTCGTGTCGGCCGGTGCGATCATGGCCAGCATTCCGGAATTTCTCCAGGCCGATTCGCTCGTGGCGAAGGACAAGGCCGCCTACACCCTCGAAATCGCCAAGCTCAAGGGCTCGCTCGATTCCGAAAGCCAGGCCTACAGCGACAAGTCGACGTTGCTGAACGCTGCGCAGAAGGCGGCCGAGATCAAGAAGCTGCAAGCCAAGGGCGAGGCGTACCAGCAACGGGGCAATGAACTCGAGCAGAAACTGGCAGCGCGATCGGATGAGTTGCTGCAACCGATCCGTTTACAGGTGCAGGCGGTGCTCGATGGGATGCGTGCCGAAATGAACTGCTTCGTGATCTTTGATGTAAGCGGTGGTCAAGGAGGACTTGGCATCGCCTCCGCCGACAAGTCTTTAGACTTGACACAATTAGTGATCGACCGACTCAAGGCCGCGCGCCCGGCCAAGCCGCCGGTGAAACCGGCAGGCAAGCCCTGAAGCAGGCGAGCGGACCCACGATGACAGCACAGGCGGTCGCCGACCTTGTCGGCGGCCGCTTGTCCGGTCCGGGGGAAATCATTTTACGTCGGGTGCGGTCGCTTGAGCGGGCCGAGCCCGACGCATTGGCAATGTGTACCGGCGGGAAGTACGCGGCCGCGCTATCGGCGACCAGCGCTGGAGCCGTTCTGGTTACTGAAGCGTTCGCCGAGACGCCAGGGCCGGCGACTCGCATCGTTGTGTCGGACCCGGCGCGCGCGATGTTCGTAGCAACAACCGCATTTTACCCGGATGCAGTACACGCTCCTGGAATCGCGGCGACCGCGCGAATCGGCAGAAACTCCATGCTCGGCCCGGGAGCACACGTCGGCGAGTTTGCGGCGATTGGCGACAATGTCCAGATCGGGGCGCGGGCCCGCATCGGCAGTCACGTGGTGATCGGCGACGACGTAACGATCGGGGATGACGTACGTCTTGATGCACATGTCACCATTTACGCCGACGCGTGCCTCGGTGCGCGGGTGTGGTGCATGGCGTCGGTAACGATTGGAGGGCCGGGGTTCGGCTACGCATCCGACGCGAGGGGACACCACCGCATTCCACATGTGGGTGGCTGCATCATTGGCGACGACGTCGAAATGGGCTCCGGTTGTTGCGTCGACCGTGGGTCGCTTGACGACACCATCATCGGCAATGGAACCAAGCTCGACAACCTGGTACACATCGCCCACAACGTGCACCTGGGCAGCAACTGCCTGGTGATGGCGTGCGCAGGAGTTG